>JBHGBB010000018.1:0-31030 GCA_041946755.1 bacterium
GTTCGCCTGAAGGGCGGCGATCCTTGCGTTTTCGGGCGCGGTGGAGAAGAGGCGGAGGAGTTGGCTGCGGCTGGGATAGAGTTCGAATTTGTTCCGGGGATAACTTCGGCGATTGCGGTACCCGCTTATGCGGGGATACCGGTAACCCATCGGGAATATACCTCCGATTTTGCGGTTATCACCGGGCATGAAGACCCGAATAAAGATACCAGTTCGATTCAATGGGATAAATTAGCGACCAGTGTAGGTACCCTAGTTTTCCTGATGGGAGTAGGTAACCTCCCGCAAATCGCCAGCCAGTTGATTAAATTTGGTCGACCGAAAGATACTCCGGTAGCCATAATCCGCCATGGAACTTTACCGAATCAGGAAACAGTGGTTGGGACTCTTGCCGATATAGCAGAGAAAGCCGAACAACACCAGATAAAACCGCCGGCGATTATTATTGTAGGAGAAGTAGTTAAGTTACGAGATACTCTGAATTGGTTTGAGACCAAACCGTTATTTGGTAAACGGATTCTGGTTACCAGAACAAGACAGCAGGCGAGTGAATTAACCAATCAACTGGAATCATTCGGTGCAGAAGTTATCGAGTTTCCGACGATAGAAATTATCCCGCCTGATACCTGGGAGCCGGTAGACCGGGCGATAGCTGAATTACCGAACTATGATTGGGTGATATTTACCAGCGCTAATGGAGTAGATCGATTCTTCAATCGGCTGGAAGAGCAGAAACTGGATTGCCGGCAGTTTAAGACTGCGAAACTGGCGGCGATTGGTCCGGCTACAGCGCAATCGTTAAAAGAAAAAGGGTTGATTGCCGATCTGGTTCCTTCCGAATACCGGGCAGAAGGGATACTGGAATCGTTTGCTACTTTCGATTTGAAAGATAAAAAAATACTTATTGCCCGCGCCTTGGATGCTAGAGATGTTTTACCGGAACAGTTAAAACAGCGAGGGACGTTTGTTGATGTTGTACCGGTTTATAAGACCGTGAAAGTAGGGGCGATGCATGCATCGCCCGATTCTTTACAAAATCTCGATATTATCACCTTTGCCAGTTCTTCCTCAGTCCGGAATTTTGTTGCGCTGTTTTCGAAAGAGGAATTGAATGCTATAATTGCTAAGGCTGCAATAGCAGTTATCGGCCCGATAACTGCTCAAACTGCTTGCGAACTTGGACTCTCAGTTACTATCGAATCTACCGAATATACCATCCCCGGATTGGTTACCGCTATTCTTACTTATTTCGCAAAATAATCCTAAAGTAGGGGCGAAGCATGCTTCGCCTAATTCATGATATATCTGTGATAATGAAAACACTCGGGCTTGCCATGCCAAGCCTCTACCGAAGATATACTTCATATAATCTAGTAAAAAAATCAGTTTGCATAATATGCAAACTGATTTTCCGACATATTGTACAGAAACTATACATAAGTTGTATTATTCTCCGATGGAGAAAAAATATCGGTATTGAAATTATTGGGGTTACAATTTCAAGTTGAATTATACTCCAATTGAGAATAATTCAACTTAAAATGATTTGCATAACAAGGTATAACCCGAATTGGTCCGACCAATTCGGGTTATACCCCGTTTATTTCCCGATTCTAACCCAGAGTGTCTATCGGTCTAGCTGATGAGTCAATAAGCAAAAATCGGGTTGCTTTTTTAATCGAGTAAGTGATACCATAGTAGAAACAACACCGAGGCTCAGAGTCACAAAGGTCTCTAAGAAATCATGATTGATATTTCCTCAGTATTTCTCTGAGTCTCTGAGTCTCTGTGGTTTCTTTTTTTATGAAACATAAACTAAGTCGTCGTGAATTTATCCGGAATTCTACCGTCACCGGTATCGGGTTGATGGCTGGTGGGAATCTTATCGCGGGTTTGATAAATCAAACCCCTACTATAAGTCCCTTAAAATCCCGGGTAGTGATTAATCAAAATGCGAAGGTGTTCACTCCGCCGGGATCAATCGAGTTCTCGATCCTTCGGCAGATGGTGAATCAATCAGTTACTCGCTTAACCGGAACCTCGAATCCGAAAGATGCCTGGCATCAGTTATTTACTATTCGGGATATTATTGGGATTAAAGTGAATACCTTAGCCGGGAAACGAATGGTCACCCATCCGGAATTAGCCCATGCAATTGCCTTGAATCTACAAGAAGCCGGATTCCCAGCGAATAATATCGTTATTTTCGACCGGCAGAATGATGAATTGCTGACTGCCGGATATACTCTTAATACCGGCAGAACCGGTATCCGATGTTATGGTACCGATACCTCCGGAATTGGGTATGAATCTGAACCGCGAGTATATAAAAGTATCGGGAGCTGTTTCTCCCGATTGATTACCGACCAATGTACTGCACTGATAAATGTGCCGGTGCTGAAAGACCATGGTATAGTCGGGATAAGTGGTGCGATGAAGAATTGGTATGGGATCGTTCATAATCCGAATAAATATCATGATAATCTTGGTGATCCTTATATCGCCGATTTAAGTTGTATGCCATTAATTCGGGATAAAGTGAAATTAGTGATTAACGATGGATTAGTAGCGTTATGTCATGGTGGCCCGGCATATAAACCGCAATGGGCTTGGAATTATATCGGGATTATTGCGGCTACCGACCCGGTCGCGCATGATTATATCTCTTGGCAGATAATTGAACGGAAACGGAAAGAAAAAGGATTGCCGTCTCTCAAAGTACAGGAACGAGAGCCGACTTGGATAGCGACTGCGGCGGATAACGAACATAGGCTGGGAACAAATCAACCGAGTCGAATTGAGATTATTCAAACCTAAGCAAAAACTAACCGCAAAGAGCGCAAAGATCGCTGAGAAAAAAAAGATACTTTGCGAACTTAGCGCATACTTAGCGACCTCTGCGGTTAAATTAGTAAAGTGGTTTTATGATTGAACAAAATAAATTAACCCGTCGGCAATTTATTAATCGAACTGGATGTGCTTTAGCTACTAGTGCCGCATTGCCAATGATTCCGCTTATTTCAAGTTCAGTGCGGGCTGCTACGCAAACTGCTTCTCGGCAGTTAAGTAGAAAAGAAGCGAAATATTATAAGAAGCTGCCGGAGAAAAGAGTTGAATGTACCCTTTGTCCTCGGGGCTGTAAAGTGGATGATATGGAACGCGGCTATTGCGGGGTTCGCGAGAATAAAGATGGGACTTATTATACCCTGGTACATTCCAATCCTTGCGCCGTACATGTTGACCCGATCGAGAAGAAACCGCTATTCCATTATTATCCCGGGGCAGCGGTGTTATCTTTAGCGACTGCTGGATGTAATGTAAACTGCGCTTTCTGCCAGAACTGGGAAATATCCCAATCCCGGCCGGAACAAACCGATAATGTTTATTTCCCGCCGGAACAGGTGGTTAAAGAGGCGAAAAATAACCAGTATCCATTGATTGCGTATACTTATAACGAGCCGGTGGTGTTTATCGAGTATGCTTATGATATCGCCAAGCTCGGGAAACAATCGAACCTGAAATCGGTGATGATTACCAATGGATATATTCAACCGGAACCGATGAAAGAATTATGTTCGGTATTAGGTGCGGTGAAAGTGGATTTGAAAGCGTTTACCGAAAAGTTCTATAAAGAGATGGTAGTCGGTAAACTGCAGCCGGTATTAGATACCTTGAAGTTGCTCAGCCAGCTTGGAATATGGTATGAAATAGTATATTTAGTTATTCCGACCCAAAACGATACTCCGGCAGATATAACTGCGATGTGCCGCTGGATTAAATCGGAATTGGGAACCGATATTCCGTTACATTTTACCCGGTTTAATCCGTTATATAAACTGAAAAATATTCCGCCGACTCCGGTCCCGACCCTCGAACAATGCCGGAATATCGCCAAGAACGCGGGATTGCATTATGTATATATCGGGAACGTTCCCGGGCATGAAGGAGAGAGTACTTTTTGCCCGAAGTGTGGTAAACTAGTTGTCCAACGAATCGGATTCCGGGTATTACAGATGAATATCAGCGGTGGCAAATGTAAATTCTGCCAAACGAAAATCGCCGGAGTCTGGTAATTTTAGCCACAGAGGCACAAAGGACACGGAGGAAATATGAGATTTAAAATAAGAATAAATAAAATATATTTTATATTATGCTTTTCTCTGTGGCTCTGCGGCTCTGTGGCATATGCTTTTGCTGAGGGAGTAGCCATGGATACGGTCCGGGTATTAATTCTCGATAGAGTACAGAACCTGGAACTCAGACCGTTGATCGATCTGGTGATATTCGATAGCGAGAATAAGTTGGTCAATATCGAACCGAGTGAACCGATAATAGTAAGAGCAGCCGGTTCGGGATTCAGTATTAATAATAAGAAGGTAAATACATCTCGATTAAAAATATCCAGCGCTACTTTATCCGGAGATAGTAATGTTCCATTGATTCGAATTGGGACTAAGAAATATCGGGGTGAATTGGATTTGGTTCGGCAGGGGAATGATATTGCGGTGATAAATATCCTGAATATCGAAGAATATTTATGCGGGGTCGTTCCGCGGGAAATGCCCTATGAATGGCATCGAGAAGCTCTTAAAGCACAAGCGGTCGCTGCCCGGACCTATACCTATAACAAACTGGCGACCATCAATCGGTCAGCGCGACTGTATGATTTAAAAGCGACTATTGCCGACCAGGTTTATGGCGGATTTAATGATGAACGGTCCAGTTGCGATTCAGCGATTTATGCTACTGCCGGAGAAATCTTGGTGTATGACGATAAACCGATCCTTGCTTGTTATCATGGGAATAGCGGTGGCGCACTCGAAAATGATACCGATGTTTTTAGAACCAAAATGCCATATTTAAAAGGGAAATCGGATGAATTTTCTCCTACCGGTGGCAGATATGATTGGAGTCAATCGGTAACCGCCGCTGAGATTCGAACGCGATTGGTAAGTGCCGGATTAAATATCGGGCAAATCCGGGATATTACATTATCTGAAGTAGCAGATTCCGGTCGGGTTCGTTATATAACCATTATTCATTCTAATGGAACTACGAGACTTACCGGAGTCGCTTTCCGGGATAAAATGGGAACCACCTTTATCCGCAGCACCTTATTTACTCTGGATAAACAAGAGAATCGGTATATCTTCCGGGGGAAAGGTAATGGGCATGGAGTAGGCATGAGTCAATGGAGCGCATACCGGATGGCGCAACAAGGAATGAATTATCAGGAAATCCTGGATTACTTCTATCCGGGAACAAATCTGGTTAAAAAGAATCAATAATCATTTTAAATTTAGCATTTAGCATTTTAAATTTAAATTTACAATCTTAACTATGTATTATAAAATGATTTTTTGGAGGAAACCATGGATGCAATCGAAGCGTTAAAAACCAGAAGAAGTATCAGAAAGTATTTGGAAAAACCAGTACCAAAAGAAATGATCAAGAATCTGGTTGATATCGGTAGATTGGCAGCGACTGCAAATAATCTGCAGCCTTGGGAATTTGTGGTGGTTACCGATGCGAAAATGCGGAAGCAGCTTGCTGATATAACCGAGTATGGGAAGTTCATTGCCATCGCTCCGGTATGTATCGTCGTATTCAGCAAAGATACCAAATATTTCTTAGAAGATTGTTCCGCCGCAACGCAGAATATTCTGGTAGCAGCCCGAGCGTATGGATTAGGGTCATGCTGGGTTGCTGGAGATAAGAAACCGTATGCCGATAAAATCCGGGAATTGTTAGGAGTACCGACCGGATATAAACTGATAAGTCTTATTGCGGTTGGGTATACCGAAGAGAAACAGGCGGAATCGAAAAATAAACGAGCTTTATCCGAAGTTATCCATTGGGAACGGTATTGATATCATTCAAACTGTAATATACCGATATCGGGAGATAATATAAAAAGGAATATTCTAATGGTAAGGGATAAAGAAATATCCGTTTCTATACACAAAGACCTACCATCAAAATATTCCTTTTATATTGGAATAATATCAAGTTTGTTCTAGATATTACTATTTAGCTTATTAAGCAAATCAGCGATTACGATTTTTTCCCAAAAAGTTTTTCATACCGTTTTTTCCAATACTGCTGCATATACGCTTTCGGGTCGCTGGAATAGATACCGCCTTTCCAGTTAGGATTTTTAGATCCTAATTTCGCTTCACTCATCTTCTTGCGTGCCGCTTCGGAAAACTTTTTCATATACCTCGCCTCCTTTCAGGATAGTTCAAAATATACAAGGCGATATATTTGACTTTATATCGTTCCCCCCCTGTTTATTATAGTTTATCACTTTTACTTGAATTTGTCAAGTACATTGTCAAATTTGACCTAAAATCAGCTATTTTATGTTCTCTCCGATGCCGAATAATGGTAAGTAGATTGATACGATAAGAACCGCAGAAACAAGCCCGATAAAGAATATTCCACCACACAGAATTATGATGCTTGTAGAAAAGGAATATTTCCTTTCGAAATAAGTTAATCCGATAATAATTACTAATAGAAGAAATAAAAATAAATACCGCAGATTTATTACCAACCAGGTTAATAGGGGAAGCGTAACCCCTAGCTCGCTAAAGATATGTATGAAACGAGGGATACCAAAGGCGACAAAGTATATGGTTGATAAAAATGCTCCCCATAAAATAATGCGAAGAATCCACTTAATACCTTTTTTCATAGAAGTTGACCTCAGTTATTATCATAGAGCTTCTTTTTGTATTTGTCAAATAAAAAATTAGGATTAACGATAAATTATGCAAATTATACTGGTTGTATATATTGGATTTTTGAAAGAACTATTTGGGTTTGCTAAACCGAGGGATATTCCGTATAATTTCTTATATTAAGATTAGACATATTTTACCTGGATTACATTGGTTAGATAATCGACATAATCGATTATTTTCCTCTATGTAATCTTGTAAAACAAGGAGGAAAACACACTTGGCTAAGCAGAAAGAGGTTTATGTAGTCAGTCATACTCATTGGGATCGGGAATGGTACTTACCGTTCCAGTTATATCGAATGCGGTTGGTAGATGTTATCGATCAGGTACTGGATTTATTAGAAAACAAACCGGGTTATGACTATTTTACCCTCGATGGTCAGACCGTGGTATTAGAAGATTATTTCGAAATCAAGCCGGAGAACCGGCCGCGAGTAGAGAAACTAGTTAAATCCGGGAAACTGATGGTCGGTCCATTTTATATTCTCCCGGACGAATTTATTATTAGTGAAGAAGCGCATATCCGGAACCTGCTGCTCGGACATAAGATAGCAGAAGAGACCGGTGCGGTAATGAAAGCCGGATATATTCCCGACCCATTCGGCCATATCTCCCAGATGCCACAGATTCTGCAGGGGTTTGGAATTGATAATTTCATTTTTACCCGCGGGCTGGACGATACCGAACAAAGCGAATTCTGGTGGCAGGCGCCTGATGGCACCAAAGTCTTAGCCATATTTCAGCCGGATGGATATTGCAGCGGGAGATGGTTAAGTGTCGACAAGAAAGAAGATTTGGACCGATTTAAGCATTTATATCGTATTTTATCAGAAAAAGCCACAACGAATTATTTATTGGTGAATAATGGGTGTGACCATCTCCCCCCGCAACCGGAGTTACCGGAAGTATTAAAAGGGTTCGCCAAAATCTTTCCGGAAGCGAAGTTTATTCATAGCACCTTCCAGGATTATATTAATCAGATTAAAAAAGCCAATCCGAAATTAAAGACGATATCGCATGAGCTTCGCGGGAATAAAGAGCAATATCTTCTATATGGTGTTCAATCAGCGCGAATGTATTTGAAGCAGAAGAATGACCGGGCCCAGGTCGAATTAACTAAATATGCAGAACCGTTTTCTGCATTCGCCTGGTCGTTAGGCGGGGAATATCCCAATGGTGCGTTATGGCGCGCATGGCGGTATCTATTACAGAACCATCCGCATGATTCGATTTGCGGATGTAGTGTCGATGCGGTACATCGGCAGATGCTGACCCGATTCGAATGGGCACAAGAGTTGGGTGAAGAAATCAGTAATCGGGCGAAAATCCAGATTGCCGACCAGATCGATACCAGTGAGGTTAAAAAGAACGAGACTGCATTAGTCGTATTCAATCCATTAAGTTGGGAGCGGTCGGAAATATTCCAGACGGAAGTTAATTTCGAAGTTCAGGGATATGGGAAATATAAAGGGATTCGAGTATATGATGATCAGAACCAAGAGATACCGATCCAGATAGCTGATCGAACGCATGAAACGAAATATTATCTCCATCCGAAAAAATGTCCGGGGATACCCTGGGTGCATAGTTTTAAAGTTTCAATCTCGGTAGATAAAATTCCGGCGTGTGGGTATAAAGCATTCCGAGTTACCCCGATGGTAGTCGGCTATATTCAGGAAGGGACTCCAATAGCGTATGGTAATATCCTCGAAAACGAATATCTGCAAGTAGTAGTCAATCCGAATGGAAGTTTGAATATACTACATAAAGAGACTGAAACTGAATATGAGAATTGCCTGATTTATGCGGATAGCGCTGATGCCGGGGATGAATATAATTATTCCCAGGTATATAAAGATACCGTGGTTACTACCGAGCTTGGTTCACCGCAAATCAGTGTGATTGATAACGGTCCATTAGCCGCGACTGTTAAGATAGAAGGGATTTTATCGCTTCCGATATCGTTAACGCCTGATGTCCATGAACGGGTAGCAGAATCGGTCGAATGTCAGCTAACTACGTATGTTACGCTTACTAAAGGTTCACCGCGAGTAGATATCGTAACCGAATTCGATAATCAGGCGAAAGACCATCGGTTACGAGTCTTATTTCCCAGCGGCATTAATACCAATTCAGCGTTTGCAGAAGGGCATTTCGATGTCATCCAGCGGACAATCGGTTTACCCAAAGATTTGGCAGCGTATAAGACCGAGCATCCGCCATCGACGCATCCGCAGTTAGGGTTTGTAGATGTAAATAATGGCGAGATTGGATTAGCTATAATCAATCAAGGGCTACCGGAATATGAAGTTATTGATGATGCGAAACGTACCATTGCTTTAACTTTATTACGGTCAGTCGGTTGGTTATCTCATTGGGATTTATTGACCCGGCAGTATCCTGCAGGACCGCATATTGCTACTCCGGAAGCGCAATGTTTAGGGAAACATCGGTTTAAGTTTAGTATTATGCCGCATGTCGGAACCTGGCTGGATGTGGCGGTATATCGGCAGGCATACCAGCATAATATCGGGTTTGGAACTTTGCAGACTGATGGGCATGAAGGGAAACTAGCGAAGTCGTTTGGATTTGTTGCTATTGATCCGAAAGAATTGGTATTGACTGCAGTTAAGAAATCCGAAAAAGAAGAGTATCTGATTATCCGATTCTATAATATCGGCGAGAAAACGGTGCAAGGGAAAATCAGTTTCGGGAATCCGGTGAAACAGGTATATCTAGCGGATATGAACGAAACCCGGAGTAAAAAACTTGAAGTAATCAAGAATAAGACCGTGCAACTCCCGGTTACCAAGAAGAAGATTATTACCCTCGCAGTCCAGTTCGCTTAAATCAAAATCAGTTAAGAGTAAGAGATTTGAGTTAAGGGGAGTCAAAAAGCTTCCTCAATACTCTATCCTCTTACTCTTAACTTTTTTTTTATGCTTCTCATTATCACGGCTCTTATACTTGGCATTATCGTCGGTTACTTCCGGTTACTGTCCGATAAACTCGTTCGATTAACCAAACCGATAAGCCTGATCGGCTTATTGCTGTTAATTTTTCTGCTTGGGGTAAAGGTTGGGGATGAGCCGAGGGTAACCCAGCATTTAGGTGAAATCGGGGTGCAAGGGTTCTTCATTGCATTATTTGCAGTGGTTGGTACTCTCATCTTCGCAATCCCCATCGATTTATGGTTGAGAAAGAGAATGGTGATTAACTCGAACCATACTCAGCAGCAGGGGAAATTGCAAGAGTTTCAGATAACCGGCTTGATTCTTCTCTGCATGGCAACCGGTATCATTGTCGGATATCTCCATGTATTACCCTCGCTGATATTAACCCAGCTCGATACTTTATCCTGGTGGCTATTAGCGTTATTATTATTCCTAGTTGGTATCGATATGGGTATGACTGCAATCTGGAAAAAAGTCATGCAGTTCGGATTTTTTATTTTGGTGCTGCCGATCGGGGTAGCGGTCGGGAGTCTTCTCGGTGCGATAGCGGTATCGTATATGCTTTCGATGCCGATGAATCAGACCACCAGCGTTGCCGGAGCGTTCGGCTGGTATACCTTATCTGCAGTAGTCTTAGGGAAAATGCATAGCCCACAATTAGGGGCGTTAGCGTTTTTTGCTAATGTACTCCGGGAACTGGCTACTTTTATTTTTTTTCCTCTCTTCGTTCGGCTCCATCGGCAGATTAGCGGAATTGCGATTGGCGGCGCGACAACCATGGATACTACCTTGGTATTAATCGACCGAATTGCAGGCGCGGAATACGCGGCAATTGCATTTATTCAAGGATTAATCTTATCGATCATCGTTCCCTTCCTGGTACCAATCCTGATCAAACTCGGCAGTTAATTTATCAAGCAAAGCTGACTATTTTAGTCATATACCGTTGATTCCGCATAAAAATCAAAATATCTTATTATATTTCAATTGGTTATATGTTTTAATGCCACCATATCCGGTTGAGCGAGCAATCGAGCGTGAAATTTTCACGCTCGATTCTTCTCCCAACCTCATTCCGGCTAATTCTTGACTGAATTGGTATATAACTAGGAATAATTGCAGGTATAAAAAAAGCGCGCTAGATAGTTATATCTAGCGCGCTTGGGTAAAACTAAAATTGATAAACTGACCTTATTTAATCTCGATTTTAGCGCCTTGCGCTTCGAGTTTGGTTTTAATTTCGTTCGCTTTATCTTTCGCGACTTTTTCGACTACCGGTTTCGGTGCGCCTTCAACAAGGTCTTTGGCTTCTTTCAATCCTAAATTGGTTAACGCCCGAACCTCTTTAATCACCTGAATCTTCTTATCGCCGGCGGAAACGAGAACCACATCAAATTCCGTCTGTTCTTCAGCGGCTGCTGCCGGTGCGGCACCAGCAACTGCACCTGCCATAACGGCTACCGGTGCGGCGGCAGAAACCCCAAATTCGGTTTCTAATTCTTTAACCAACTCGGATAATTCGAGCACGTTCATCTTTTTGATCGCTTCTTTAATTTCATCTTTAGTCATAAACTTTTATTTCACCTTTCTTGTGATTTGATTTTGTTTGCTTATTTGGTACTTGGTACTTATTACTTGATACTTAATTTACGCTGCTGGAGCAGCTTCTTCTTTTTGTTTCTTAATCTGGGTTAAGACATTGACCAATCCAGTTGCCGGACCGTTTAATACTCTTAAGAATCCAACAATCGGTTGTTGCATCGTCGCAAAGGTTTTGGCTAATAATTCTTCTCGAGTCGGTAGGTCAGCTAATGCGAGAATATCTTTTAATGCCAGTTTCTTATCACCTAGCATTCCACCTTTAATCACCAATTTCTGATGGTCTTTCGAGAAAGTTTTAAGGACTTTTGCCGATTGTGCCGGGTCTTGCATACTAAATGCGGTTGCTACCGGTCCGATAAAATAAGGTGCGAAATCCGGTTTTTTCATCTGTTCGAGTGCTTTAGTCTGTAAGGTATTCTTTAAGACCTTATATTCGCAGCCTGCTTTTCGTAATTGACTTCGCAGTTGGGTTACCTCGGCTACAGTTAAGCCCCGGTATTCGGTATAATATACGCTCTGGGCAGCTTCATATTTCTCGATAATCTGTTTAACTGTTTCCTGTTTTTCTAGTTTAATCTCCATCAAATCACCTCCTGACTATAAAAAACTAAAATCATAAACCCTTATTTCCTTCGGAACTCAGGGTAAATAAAAAACCCCTGTCGAAGACGGTTGTATCGACAGGGGTTAGATTAGTCTGAAAGCCCTGGATTGATTGTCTGCGTAGGCTGAATACCTATTTAATTCTCCGGATAATCGGAGAAACCGACGGTCTTCGACAAGAAAATCTTTTGTTAAAATAAGCGTTACAATATATAATACTATATAATCGCGATAATTTCAATAGAAAATAGTAAAAATTATCGCAATTTCAAATTTAGCATTTAGCATTTTAAATTTTAAATTTGCAATGCTAATTTTGCATTTTAAATTGTAACTATAATATAATCAGTAAATCTAATAGTGTGAGATAAAAAATGAAAGTATTTCTCGGTAATGCTCCCTGGCGGAAAGAAGGGTTTTATGGGGTTCGGGCAGGGTCAAGATGGCCCCATTTCGAACGCTGTGGTGCCGGATATATGCCATTCCCATTCTTTTTAGCCTATGCCACCGCGGTATTAGAACGGGCGAAAGTCGAGGTTATGCTGGTTGATGGCATAGCTGAAGAGTTTACCGAACAGGAGTTTATCTCCCGAATCAGCCGATTTCAGCCGAATCTGATTGTTCTCGAAGCGTCTACCAGTTCAATCGATGCGGATATCGATATCGCTAAACGAATTAAAGCGGTAATCCCACAATCGCAACTCGCATTCTGCGGTCCCCATATCTTTATGTATCAATCCGAATTCCTTAAAGAGCATTCGGAAATAGATTTCGTGCTGCAAGGAGAATATGAATATACCTTACTAGATTTGGTAAATCGCCTTCAGAACCAACAGGATTTAGCGCTGGTAGCTGGTTTAATATATCGGGCTAATAGTCAAATTATAGTTAATCCCACTCGACCAGTAATCGATAACCTAGATGAACTGCCTTGGCCATCCCGGAAAATGCTGCCGATGACTAAATATTGCGATTTAGGGAACGTGTTACCGCAACCCGGCGTCCAAATGTGGGCTAGCCGGGGGTGTCCCTATCAATGCATCTTCTGCTCCTGGCCGCAGATTATGTATGACGGGCATAAGTATCGGGTTAGGAATCCGGTAGATGTGGTCGATGAGATGGAATCGCTGGTTAAAGAATATGGATTCAAGTCGGTATATTTCGATGATGATACCTTTAACATCGGCAAAGAGCGGATGCTGAAAATCAGCGCTGAAATTAAGAAGCGGAACCTTTGTATTCCTTGGGCGATTATGGCACGGGCAGATACTACCGATATTGATACCTTAAAATCAATGCAAGATGCCGGGTTGATTGCGTTAAAATATGGAGTCGAATCCGGAGTCCAAGACTTGGTAAATGCTTGTAAGAAGAATCTGGATTTGAATAAGGTTACCAAAACCGTCCGGGAGACGAAAGAATTGGGGATTAAAGTCCATCTAACCTTCACCTTCGGATTACCCGGTGAAACTAAAGAAACTATTAAAAAATCGGTAGATTATGCGATATCATTAGACCCTGATACCGTCCAATTCTCGATTGTTACCCCTTATCCGGGAAGCAGCTATTTCGAGCAGTTGGATAAACAGGGGTATATCTTGAGTAAAAACTGGCAGGAATATGATGGATATAACCGCGCGGTGATTCGAACCGATAACTTAACCCAGCAGGATTTGGAAGAGGGTCTTCGGTATGCCAACCGTATGTGGGAACGACATCGGGTTAGACGAACCATGCGGCCGGAATATTTCGTTTCCAATATCAAGAAAGCGATTAAAAATCCGAAGAAAGCGTTCCGGAAAATAAAAGAAGCGATGTAAAGCTTGTTGCCACAGAGACACAAGGACACAGAGCTATAAATAGATGAAATTCAAAATAATCAATAAGCTTTTTTTATTTGTAAATAATATTTTATATGTTCTCTGTGGCTCTGTGACTCAGTGGCTATATTATTACTATGCTAAAACAACGAAAATATAAATCGATATTATTATTATTCCTATTTTGTTTTTCCGGTATAATGTTCTTTTTAATCGGTCTCTTCGGTAAAAAGAGAATGCAACAACACCACAGAGTCACTGAGGCACCGAGGACATAGAGAGATTAATAAAATATATATAATTAAATTATTTCTCTGGGGTATCTCAGTGTCTTTGTGCCTCTGTGGTGTTTTTAATTATGCGAATTTTAATGGTGCAGCGGTTCGACATCTATAATGTCCCGGGAACGGTTCGTATGGTTAATCTCGCTACCCAATTCGTTCACCAGGGACATCAGGTTACCCTCTGCTATTATCCGGATCCATATCGCCGTAAAGTATATCCTGCTATCCGACAAGAAGATCCTAAAAATATCAATATCGTTACCTTAACTCCGGGTAAATTATCGTTATTTAGCAATATCAGCACCATCTGCCAATTAGCAAAATCCGCTGACGTTGTTCATTTCCAGAAATGCTTTCCGGATGCGGCATTACCGGCGTTAACCGCAGCATATCGCTATGATAAACCGGTGCATTACGATTGGGATGATCGGGAAGCAGCGTTAGCCAGCGATTGGAGTCGGTCGAAATTAGTCAGGTTCGCATTAACTGTATACGAATGGCTGATGCCGAAATTGGTTGATACCATAACCGTTTCAACCGATACAATTCGGAATTTAGCTATCCGGTATGGCGCTAAACCGGAATCGATTTATGATGCACCGGTCGGAGCCGATATCGAGTTATTTAATCCTAAAGTAGATGGATCTAAAATCAAACAGCAATATCAGCTATCTTTTCCAGTGATAATCTATCATGGCCAACTCGATTTAGGTACTTATCCCGATATCTTATTACGAGCGATCCCGATGGTAATCTCGCAATTCCCGGATATCAAGGTTTTGATAGTCGGCGGGGGAGATAAGTTACCGCTATTGAAACAGTTAGCAGAAGAATTAAAAATAACCAATAATATTATTTTTACCGATTATGTTAACCAGACCGAAATCCCGGAATATATCGCTGCTGCTGATATCGCGGTAGCCTGTTTCGCTGATAATGAGATTACTCAAGGGAAAAGCCCATTGAAAATAGCTGAATACCTGGCGATGGGGAAACCGATCATCGCCAGCCGAGTAGGGGATATTCCGAAAATGGTTGGTAATGCCGGGATATTGGTAGAACCGAATGATAGTGAAGAATTAGCGACAAGCATTATTTCACTATTAAACAACAGTGAGAAAAGGATCGGATTGGGGCAACAAGCGCGAATCCGGGCAGAACAAATCTATAATTGGCCGCAGATTTCGAAAACATTTATTGCGGCTTATGAAAAAGCAATAAGTAGTCGGCAGTAGCAATGATACATGTTAATTTTTAAATACTCAATGTGCAATGAACGTTTCTATCTATATCCCTGGTTATAATGCCGGTAAATATCTCGACCGCTGTTTGGCAAGTATCTTGGCTCAAACCTATCCGATACAAACGATATTGGTGGTAGACGATGGGTCGAAAGATGATACCGCAACCATTACCGCTAAATATCCGCAGGTTAAACTGATTCGACATCAGCAGAATCGGGGGTTGGCTGCCGCGAGAAATACCGCCTGGCAGAACCTGGATACCGAATATATCGCTAATCTCGATGCGGATTGCGTTGCGGAACCAGACTGGCTCGCTAATTTAATGGAGGATATCAAACAGCGCGATGCTAACTTAGCCGGAGTAGGTGGGAAACTTGTTGAAGCTAATCTGATTGGGGTAGCTAACCGATGGCGGGTAGCGCATATGTCGCAGCATTGGGGCGATGAGCTGATTCAGAATCCGAAATGGGTTTATGGAAGTAATAGTGTATATCACCGGTCGGTATTAGCTGAAGTGAATGGATATCAAGAGAATTATCGGACTAATTATGAAGATTTAGATTTATCCCGGCGGTTGTATGAAAAGGGATATATCCTGCTTTATGACCCGAAAGCTAAGGTAAACCATTTGCGTAACGACTCAATTCAGTCTATCCTATATACTAGATGGCGATGGACAGCAGTAGATTTAGAGCCGCCGATAACATTCAAAAAGCTGATTCGGAGTTTAGGACGAAACATCGCCCGCGGATTGGTGTATTGCTGGAGAGACATTAAAAAGAGTGGAATTAGTTCATTACTCCTGCTTGATTTAATGCTGGGAATATATTCCTGCTATCTTGATATAAAAAGCTATTTTAAATTTAGCAATTAGCATTTTAAATTTTACATTTTACATTGGAAATAAAGCATGCGTTCGGTTTGTCATATTTTCGATTTAAACATCGATAAAATCACCTGCCAAGGGGTATTGCAGAAGTTAGAGGAGTATATTGCTTCCCGGAAGACTCATCAGATAGCATATCTGAATGCCCATTGTATCAACCGTACGTTCCGGGATGAACAATATCGGAAAATCATTTTAGATTCCGATATCGTTTATGCCGATGGTATGGCATTGGTTTGGGTATCCCATTTAACCAACGACCCATTACCGGAACGGGTTAATGCCGGGGATTTCTTACCCGATCTCTGCCGATTATGCGAAGAGAAACAATATAAACTCTTTTTTTTAGGCTCTGAACCGGGAGTGGCGGAAACGGCGGCAGAGCAGTTAGGTAAGCAATACTCGAAACTAAAAATCGTCGGAACGCAGCATGGCTACTTTACAGAATCCGAAGAACAGAGTATTATATCAAAGATAAATAATGCGGAACCGGATATCTTAATTGTCGGATTTGGCGTGCCGCAACAGGAGAAATGGCTGGCGAAACATCTGCATCAGTTGCAGGTGCCGGTCGCTTGGGGAGTCGGTGCACTTTTAGAATATTATGCGTTAAAAACCCCGCGGGCACCGCGATGGATGCGGCAATCCGGATTAGAATGGTTATTCCGGCTGTATTTAGAACCCCGCCGGATGTGGAAACGATATCTGGTTGGGAATATGGTGTTTGTTATGCATGTTTTAGCGTTAGTATTAGTTGATATTGTCTCAGTAGCTATCTCCTGGATTTCTGCATATTGGCTTCGGGAGTATTTATCTGAATTATTCGGTAAACATCTGAATTCGTTTAGTTATTATCTTTATGCCCTCCCATTAATCATAGTGTTATGGATAATCATGAGTGCTTGGTATGGATTATATCAACGGCATAAAGTCGGCGCTGAATTCCATGAATTTCTGGCGATTGCCAAAGCTTCATTATTAGTCCTATTCATCACTATGGCAGTAGCGTTTATGATTAAAGAATGGGACCTTGCCCGGTCAGTAGTACTGCTTTCGGGGATAATTAACTTCTTCCTGTTATTAATCAGCCGGAAAGTAAACAAGAAGTTTAATGGCAAGAAACTGTAATAGTGTCAGTAGTCAAATCGGATTGTGGTTTATTTCGTTGGATTTCCGATAAGCTCTTGTAGAAAACTCTTTCCCGGATAACTCACCTTAATCTGGAATATATCGGCAATAGTCATGGCGATATCGGTAAACGAGTTACGGATACCGAGATTGATATTCCCTTTCAATCCGGGGCTATAAGCTAAGAGAGGCGAATATTCCCGGGAATGGTCAGTACTGGAAGTGGTCGGGTCGTTCCCATGGTCTGCAATGAATAATAGCAGGTCGGTGTCAAGCATTGCCTTCAATATTTCCGGTAGCTTTTCATCTACATACTGTAGTCCCTGATAGAATCCTGCGGTGTCATTCCGATGTCCCCAGAGCATATCGAAATCAACCAGATTGGTAAAAATCAAGCCGGAGAAAGACTGTTTAATCGCATCGATAGTAGTGACAATACATTCTTTATTTCCATGGGCATGAATCGATTTGGTTAATCCTTGAAAAGCGAAAATATCCTCGATTTTACCAATCCCGAAAACCGTCAGCCCCGCATCTTTCAAATAATCTAATATTGTCGGTGCCGGTGGTGGTAGTGAGAAATCTTTCCGTCGTTCAGTGCGATAGAATTTACCAGGGTCACCTAAAAACGGCCGTGCGATTACCCGGGCCACCCCATGTTCTCCTTGCAGTATCTTGCGGGCAATTTCGCAAATCCGATATTGCTCTTCAATCGGGAAAATTTCTTCATGACTGGCAATCTGGAATACACTATCTGCTGAAGTATAAACGATTGGAAATTTAGTTCTCAGATGCTCTTCACCTAACTGAGCGATGATTTCTGTGCCCGAAGCAGGGATATTAGCCAGAATACCTTGAACTCCGGTTTGTTTGATGAATGCACTGATGATATTATCCGGGAAACCATGCGGATATACCGGAAATGGTTTAGTCGAAACGATCCCGGCGATTTCCCAATGGCCGACAGTAGTATCTTTACCACAAGAAAGCTCAGCCAACTTACCATAACTGGCTAACGCTGGGGTCACTGGTGATACACCTTGGAGTGGTGCTATATTACCCAGCCCTAATTTCTGGAAGTTAGGCAGCTTAAATCCACCAACTGATTTCGCTAGGTTTCCCAGCGTATTACTTCCCTGGTCGCCAAACTTCGCAGCATCGGGTAACTCACCAATACCAACGCCGTCTAATACTATGATAATAACACGATTTATAGACATACGATTAAATGTCAAATGTTAAAGCTCAATCCGCCTTAGGCGGACAAATCAATATCCAATGCCAAAGTTTAAATGCCAAAATTATCGGTTTTAGCATTTAGTCATTTGACATTCATTTGGCATTTGGATTTTGGAATTTGACATTGTTTAATAAAGCGATAATTAATTTACTTAATCTATTCGATATTTGGTTGGCTACTTTAATCACTTCGGTATGACTTAACGGCTGGCTATATTTCCCATGCCAGGCATCGGTTATTGCCGCAAACGCTAGTACTTTCAGGCCGATTTGGTTCGCAACGATACTTTCCGGGACGGTAGACATACCGATTGCATCGGTACCGATACTTCGGAGCCATCTTAATTCTGCATTGGTTTCATAATTCGGTCCGGCAACCGCGGTATATACTCCTTTAAACAGTTTCATTTTAAGCTTTTTTGCGACCTGTTCTGCTAATCGAATTAATGGTATATGATATGCTTCCGACATATCCGGGAACCGAGGCCCGAATTCCGGCGCGTTCATTCCGACCAAAGGATTATCTCCAATGAGATTGATATGGTCGGTAAACAGCATCAAATCTCCCGGTTCATGTTTTGGATTCAATCCACCGGCAGCGCAGGTTAGAATTAAAATTTTAATCCCCAGTTCTTTAAGTACCCGAATCGGGAAGGTTATTTCCGATAAACTATATCCTTCATAATAATGCCATCGCCCTTGAAGAATGACAACCGGTACGCTATTGAGATATCCGGCGATAAGTTGGCCGGTATGTCCTTGAACGGTAGATATCGGAAAATGCGGGATGGTTTTATAGGTTATCTTTTTCTGATTCTGAATTGATTCTATCACCGCTTCACCAAGTCCCGAGCCTAAAACAATCGCTACTTTAGGACTCAATTTAATCTGCTTTTTTAAATAAGCTGCACTCGCCTGTATTTGTTGAAAGGTAATCGGTTTATTCATTATTCCCCCTTAATTTTACTCATGATTTCAGGTTCGGTGATTCCCTCGATTTCAATTAGTTTAATGCGCGATTTTGCCCCGGAGATGATTTGAATATCAGATTTATCGATGTTTAGTTCGTCAGCCAGGAACTCAATAAGTGCAAAATTCGCTTTATTATCTACCGGAGGAGCGGTCAATCGGAGCCAGAGCATGCCTTCTTTGAATCCGATTATTTCATTCATACTCGCTCGCGGTTGTAATTTAACCTTTATTTTCATGGGGTTTTCGATATTTATATGGGAGTATGGTAGGTATTGCTTTAAGCAATACCTACCATACTCCGGTAATGATTATGCAAAATCCTAAATAAACGGCGGTTTTTGAACTCCCTCTTCAGTAACCCAGCCAGTGATTAAGGTAGCCGGGGTGACATCAAACGCCGGATTATATACTTTCACTTTATCCGGCGCGATACTTTTCCCGCAAAGTTTGGTAATTTCTTCTTTCGCACGTTCTTCTATAGGAATATAATCTCCGTTAGCAATCGTTTTATCAATCGTTGAAGTTGGCGCAACGATATACAATGGGATGCCATGATGTCGAGCTAATACCGCCAGGTTATAGGTCCCGATTTTATTTGCGGTATCGCCATTTGCTGCAATTCGGTCAGCGCCGACGAAAATATAGTTGATTTTCTGTTTCCGCATTAAAGAAGCCGCCATATTATCGCAAATCAAGGTACAATCGATCCCTGCTTGCATCAATTCCCAAGCGGTTAACCGCGCTCCCTGCAAAAGCGGTCGGGTTTCATCGACATAAACTTTAATTCGTTTTCCCTGTTCTGCGGCCCGGTAGATGACCGCTAACGCGGTACCATATTCTGCAGTCGCTAACGCTCCGGCGTTACAATGGGTTAATATCGTACATTCGTGCGCTACAAGCCGGGCACCATAATCACCCATTTTCTGTGAGGCAGCACATTCATCATCATAAATCATTTTCGCTTCGGTCAATAGCGCGATTTTGATATCCGAAATTGGCATATTCCGGTTCTGTTCAACCACGCGCATCATTCGGTTCAATGCGTTAAATAGATTAATCGCTGTTGGTCGGGATACCCGGAGATAATTGCATACTTTTTCCGCCTGCTGATAGAAATCCAGATAATCAGTGGTTTTAGTATTTTGTAAACCAAGCACTACTCCAAATGCGGCTGCGATTCCGATTGCCGGGGCACCCCGAACCCGTAACTGCTGGATTGCTTCAAATACTTCTTCTTTACTTCGGCATTCGATATAAATCTGCTGCCCGGGGAGCAAGGTCTGGTCAATCATTCGCAATCTATCGATAGCCCATTCGATCGTTCTAAACGCCATAAATATATCTCCGTATAATAAAGGTTAAAATTGAATCCAAACTAGACCGCCGGTAAGGTAATAATAATTTTCGTCCCTTGTCCAACGGTAGACTGAATATCAATTGCGCCATCAGCATCAGTTATGATTCGTTTTGCTATCGGTAATCCTAAGCCGGAACCATCGTCTTTTGTGGTATAAAACACATCAAATACCTGAGCGATATTTTCCGGGGGAATCCCAATTCCGGTATCTTGTACTATTAATTGTATCTGTTTTTTACTTTTATTAGCAACCGCTGTTTGTAAAGCTAAGGTGCCACCGTTCGGCATCGATTCAATGGCATTTAATACTAGATTAAGGATTGCCGATTTAAATAATTTCTCATCAACTATGACCTGCGGCAGTTCCGGTTGTAATGATTCGACTACTTCGACTTTTGCCAGTTTCGCGGTCGGCAGGATAAATTCCACTAAGGTATGTATCAATTGGTTGATATTGATCGGTTGCGGTTCGGTAGGAACAACTTTCGCGAACCGTAAGAAGTTGGATAAGAGATGTTCCAGCCGCTGGATTTCGTGGCGGGAGATGTTGATTCGTCGTAATAGTTTATCGCTATCAATCGACTGCGCTATTCCTAGATTGCCGGTATTGCCGGATTTAACGGCAGTCAAATCCTCTTCAAGCATCTGCAGATTAATCGAAATGGTATTCAGCGGATTCCGGAGTTCGTGTGCCAGTTTGCTGGCCATCTGGCCGACATAAGCGAGTTTTTCCGCTTGATGTAGTTTATCTTCTAACTCTTTGGTCCTGGAAGCCATAGTGTATTGTTAGGTACATCAGATGAAGATATAAATATATTGGTTTAATGGTTAAACGAATTAAACAGGAAAAACCCTTGATTGAATATTTAGCTTAGATCTATTTAACCAAGTCGGTATGGTCAATAATACCAACAATTAGTTCGCGAATTGGTGCGCGTGGGAAACCAAAAACTTCGGTTGCAGTGCCGGGTCCAGCACTAACGATTACCGTATCACCATCACCGGCTCCGACATAATCGATCGCTATTGTACACCTTCCCGTCGGTTTATTTTCCGGGGTAATCGGCTGTACTAAGAGCATTTTCCGGTCGAGATATGCCGGATGTTTCAAGGTTGAAACTACTTTTCCAATTACTTTAGCAATATACATAACGATAGTCCGAAGTCTTAAGCTCCAAGTTCGAAAACTGAAATTCGGACTTTTATGTCCTTAGAATAATACAAAATACTTTACAAATACTAGCAGATACTGTATATTATACACTATTATTATACATCAATAATTGCTATTTTCAGCTTATTGCAATAGCATCCTGGACTAAACCTAGTGGAGTGTCTATGGCTGAAGAACGGATACTCATCGTTGATGATGAACAAACGATAACCGAATTTATTGTTGATGCACTACAACCAAACGGATATAACCTTACTCCTACCGATACGGTTAAGTCGGCGATCGAAAAGCTCTGTGAAAAACCATATGCCCTGGTAATAACCGATATCAAATTTCCTGATGGGGATGGGATGGATATCGTTCGGCAGGCAAAAAAGCTTGACCCGGATATCGAAATAATCATTGTTACTGCCTATGCGACAGTCAATACCGCGGTAGATGCGATTTCGTTAGCAGTGTTTGATTATATCCAGAAGCCATTTCCGCTAGACCGGATTCAATTAGCGGTACGAAATGCGTTAACCAAACGTGCTTTAACCGTCAAAAATCAGCAATTGATACATGATTTGGAACAGCATCAGCTCGATTTAGAACAGAAAATCGAACTGGCGATAAAAGAGCTGAAATCAGCAAATGAGAATTTAGCGAAATTAGCGATTACCGACGATTTAACCCAATTATATAATCATCGATATTTGCAGGAACGATTGGATGAAGAGATAAAAAAAGCGATTCGGTATGACCAACCGTTATCGCTAATCATGATCGATTGCGACCAATTTAAAGATTATAATGATACTTATGGCCATCAAAAAGGGGATACGCTCTTAAAGCAGATTTCGCAATTATTTGTGGAAAATGTACGGGAAGTAGATTTGGTTGCCCGGTATGGGGGAGATGAATTTGCTATTGTATTACCGCAGACGAATGGAACCGCAGCCGTGGTAGTTGCCGAGAAATTGCGCCATATTATCGATGCGACTCTTTTCCCAACCGAACCGGGAGCGAAACCATTTAATCTGACGATTTGTGCCGGGGTAGCCAGTGTTCCGATCCATGCTAAAACCATGGATGAATTGAATAAACTTGCGGATGCCGCGTTATATAAAGCGAAAAAAGAAGGGAAAAATCGGGTTTGTTTACCGTAGCAGTTAATTACTTTAACTGGAAGTATTAGAATATACATTCCTAAACATCGTTGTGTCTGCTTTAACTCCTAAAGAATACAATATTATTTATCTATTCTGTTCACCATATAAGAAATTTACCCATTTATCTCAGACACAGCAAACCCAATTTATCCAGCAAGCAGTAGAAACCGGCAGACAGATTGCCGAAGCTATCCAACAAGAATATCAGAATACTCCATTAACCAAGCTTTTGAATCGATTGGATATTAGGATAGAATATGATCAACAGCATCGGCAGATAGGAAACATGGTTGTTCGGGCGAAATATACCGGGAATCCGCCGACGATTACTATTTATCGAAGAACCATTCAGTCTTTAGCAGACACAAATAAAGCTAAACTTAATATCGAAGATTTTGAAGAAATCGCGATAGCGCATGAACTATATCACCACCTCGCTGTAAGCGAAATGCCAAAAGCCAAATGCCAAATGCCAAATATTGAGTCAAGAAAAACAGCACCGGGATTATTTGATGAATTAGCGGCGCAGAGTTTTACCCAGCATTTCCTAAAATTGGATTTTATTCCGCTAACCCTAGATATGAGAATTGATTTTATTTAACCATTTAACTATTTAACTATTTAACTATTTAACAAAATAAAGAATGTTAAAGCTAAAGCACATTTTAACCGGTATAGCTCTCGGTATCCTGATAATCTATTTCCTGTTTTTCCTCTATCATAGCATTATCTATATTATCTACCCCTATGATTTGGATAATGAAGAAGGATTTATTCTAAACCAGACCTGTCTTCTAGCCCAGGGGCAAACGATTTATCCGGATTTGACTGATTATCCATATACGGTAGGAAATTATCCGCCGGTATTCCAATTGCTCGGAGTACCGTTAACCTGGATTTTTGGGAATACTCATGCGGTAGGTAGAAGTATCTCGGTTGTTTCAACATTGCTGCTTGGTTTAATCATATTTCTAATAGTAAGAAGAATAACCGGGACTAATCTTCCGGCATTGATCGCCGCGCTATTTCCATTCAGTACCCATTATTTTTATCGCTGGGCGGCATATAACCGGGTAGATATGCTGGCGCTATTATTGGCATTGCTCGGAATCTATTTGGTTATGAAATTAGAAGTCAGCAGTCAGATCCGCCTTAGGCGGACAGCAGTCAGAAAGATGCAGAAGTCTAGTTACCTATTGCTAATTGCCGCCTGCATACTATTTGTTCTGGCGTTTTATACTAAACAGAATATGGTAGCAGCACCGATCGCAGCAATTATATATCTGCTGATAAAGGATAGAAAGCTTGCCGGAATATTAATTCTAGGATATCTGGTTGGATTAATAGCAGTATTCTTGATTGGCAATACGATTACCCACGGCCAGTTTTATCGGCATCTGGTAATCTATAATATGAATCCCTTTTCCTGGTATACCGTCTGGCTCTATGTCCGCAACCTACTTCGGTTCTACCCGATATTTATAATACTCGTTTTCATCGGTATATTTAGCAGAAGAACTAACTTCTTATTTACTCTCTATTTCATCATTTCTGCTCTGGTAGCAATCAGTTGCGGGAAGTATGGATCGGCAGTGAACTATCTATTAGAATTAATGGTTGCCGGAAGCATCCTAATGGGTTTCGCTATTAAGCAGTCCGAAGTCCTAAGTCCGAAGGCTATAGTCAAAATGGTTTGTTTTACGTTGCTCATAATCCAGTTATTATGGATATATCATGTTCCCTATATACTCGAATATGGCGAAACGCCGACGCAGAAAGATGGATTTTATGCGCAGGAAACAGAACAATATCTCAAAGATACTCAAGGCTGGGTTTTATCAGACGATGCGGCGATGCTGGTACGGAACCATAAACCGGTATTATTCCAGCCGTTTATTATGAGCACCCTTGCCCGGCAGAAGGTATGGGATCAAACGCCGGTGGTTAACGATTTGAATCATAAGAAGTTTGAAGTATTAATTCTCTATTTCAATATCAACCGGAACCCGGATTTTGAACGGTATACCGACGAGATGATTGATGCGATTCGAGCGAATTATCATATCGTTGATCATCTGGGAAAGTATTGGGTATATTCAAAGAACAGTTAAAGATTAATAGTTAAATCATATTCACCGAGATACTGAGAAAATTAACTAGTGAGAATGGTAGATATATCATAACGATAGTAAATTATAGTAATATATTTAGTTTATTATTAATAATTTTATCGAAATAAGGAATGGATTATGGTAAAAAAGGTTGGAGTTATCGGCGGTGGCGTGGTTGGTAAGGCGATGCAGCCGCATTATCAGCAGTTAAAAATCTATGATAAATATCATCCACAAGATAGTCTTACAGCGGTGCTGGATTGCGATTATATCTTTATTGCGGTACCGACACCATATCATAATGGATTCGATTTAACCGAAATGAATGATGCGTTCAGTAACCTAGCAGGATTAAAAGATAAGGTTATTATTATTAAATCGACTGTTATCCCGGGGACTACCGATGCATATCAAGCCAAATATCCGCAGCATAAAATCTTATTCAATCCGGAATTTTTGACTCAAGATACTGCGGTCGATGATTTCATTCATCCCGACCGCCAGATAGTTGGGTATACTGCTCAGAGCCAAGAGATAGCCGAAGAAGTATTAACCAGCCTACCTTCGGCACCGTACCAGAAAATCATGCCGGCTCCGGCAGCGGAAATGGTTAAATATATGTTCAATACCTTCTATGCGACCAAGGTAGTGTTTGCCAACCAATATTATGATTTATGCCAGAGTATCGGAATCGATTATGATGTGGTGAAAGAAGCGTTTCTGAGTGAAAAGAAGAATTTATTTAACCATTTCGCAATTTGGCATAAAGGGTATCGCGGATACAGCGGGAAATGCTTACCGAAAGATTTAGAGGCGATAGTCGAATTAGCGGAGAAGAATAACCTCGATTTAAAACTCCTTAAAACGGTACGTGAGATAAATGAGCAGCTGAAATTAGCTACCAAGAAATAACCGGAGTATGAAGGTTACCAAACGAGTTAAGTGGATTGGATTATTAGTTGTTGCAGGCTTAATCGTTCTATACTTTCTTTATCCCACCCCCCAATTACCGGCAGATGCAAAGATTGACCGGATAGTCGTGATTAAAAGCAAACGGCTATTAATCGTATATTCAGGACCAAAAGAGCTAAAATCATATCGGATTTCTCTCGGCAGGCAGCCGGTAGGGAAAAAGCAGGTTGAAGGAGATAATAAGACTCCTGAAGGGATATATCTGATTATTTCCAAGAACCCGCATAGCCGATATTATAAAAGTTTCGGAATCTCGTATCCCAACCAGGAAGATATCGATACGGCAAAACGGATAGGGAAAAGTCCTGGTAGCGCGATTCTGATTCATGGTGCGAAAACCGGGTTTGGTTTTCTCGGTAGATGGCTGCGGTTATTCGATTGGACCCAAGGGTGTATTGCGTTAACCAATAGCGAGATGGACGAATTATATAATCTTATCGATATTGGAACAACCGTAGAGATAAGACCTTAACAATATACTAAGGAAATGAATGCAGTTAGCTTTTTCGTTCCATGGTATGGATATCGAATCGGAGCTGGCGTAATTGTTTCGCTAGTCCGGCAGTTACGGCAACGATACCCAGGGTAATCACTCCCCCGACGGCTACGCATGGGATAGGACCAATCCAGGCGGCGCCCATCCCACTTTCAAATGCTCCCAGTTCATTCGACGCACAGATAAAAATCCAACTCGCGGCAGCGATCCGGCCGCGCATCGCATCAGGTGATAACAGTCTAACCATCGACCGTCGGATAACGACATTCACTCCATCAAACACTCCACTGAAAAATAAGGCGATTAACGAGAGCACAAAACTCTTGGAGAACGCGAAGATAATCATACTAATGCCGAATCCGGTCATGGTTACCAAAAGATTCCTGCCGGCACGAGATATCGGCGGCCGCCGGGTTGCCATCAGGGTAATCAGCGCTGCCCCTAAAGAAGGTGCGGCGTTTAATAATCCCAACTCTTTAACTCCGACATGGAGAATATCCTTGGCATATACCGGTAATAACATGATTGCACCCCCGAAAAAGACGGCAAATAAATCCAGCGCCATCGCAGTCCATAACGGCTGATTTTTGAATAGGAATTGCCACCCTTCCCAGATACTTTTGAATACCGATTCTTGTTTCTCGATTACCGGCATCGGTTTCGGAGGGATAGTAGCGGTAAAAATCCAGGATAGAATGAACCCGATGGTGATAAGGATATATGAACCAACCGCACCCCAGGCAGCGAATATGAATCCGATGATAGCTGGCCCGATGACTGCACAACTGATTACGGTACTGCTAATCCAAGACGCGCCGTTGACGGTAAGATGTTTTGGGACCACCTGCGCTTCAAACGCGGTATTAGCCGGATCAGCGAAACCGCGGGCGACTCCGGCGATAAAGATCATCGCATATAAACCAAACAGCGAAGTGAGATGCGCTTGCAGAGATAATACTGCCAGAATCATAGTTGAGAAACAAGATACTGCCCGGGTGATAAGAATAATCTTTCTCCGGTTGACATGGTCGGCGACATATCCTCCGAACGGAGCGATTCCGATTGCCGGGATCGCTTCAATCAGTCCCAGCCATCCGAGCCATAAAGGGTTATTAGTGATTTGATATATTTGGAATCCGATAACCACAGCGAGGGCGCGACTGGCAAGAGTAAAGAAGCCGACTGACCCGAGATAGAGCCGGATATCGGATACTTTTAATGCATCGCGAAAATCAGGGGTACTAGATTGAGGTATCATGCAATCCTTGGTATCTTAAGGTGGGAGCCGAAATGGCTCAATTAGTAGTATCAATTATATCATGCACCGAATTTCGATGCCTAATGGTAGGGGCTGAATATTTTCAGCCTTAAGGTTCAAAATATTGAACCCCTACTTTTCGTTTTGTGGGGATATTTACGGTATGGGCTGAATATTATTAATCCATTTATAGATATTAAACAATTTATATTTTAACCTTTAAGCTTTTCCCATATAGTTAGTATTATTACAACTACTAAAATAATAATCGTTAAAGGGAACCATTCATCCATAATATTTTCCTCTTTTCTTTTTAGTTAATGCTTTAATATCCCGATACTTTTAATTTTTGAAGAATCTGCTTTGCATTTTGTCCAGCAGGCCCATTGGGATCTAATTCTATTGTTTTCTCCCAATCGTGTGTTGCGGATATTTTATCATTTTTCTTTGCGTAAGCGAAGCCCCGATTATAATACACCATTGCCAACTTCGGATTCATTTGGATAACTGCTGAATAATTTGCTATCGCTGAATCATAGTTCCCTTCTACCATGTAAACACTTCCACGATTTATATATGCATCTATATATTGTGGATTTAATTCAATTGCCTTATTATAGTCTGCAATTGCTAATTCATAGTTTTTTTGTGAATAGTAAACGATTCCCCGATTATAATAAACCTCGGCATCCTGCGGATTAATACTCAAGGCACTAATATAATCCGCAATTGCTAAATCAAACTCTCCTTGCTCCTTATAAGCAGTCCCGCGGTTAGATAAAGCTATTTCATCTTTTGGATTAATTTGAATCGCTATATTAAAATCTTTTATTGCGGAATCATAGTTTCCTATTTTTAAATAGGTTTTTCCTCGGTTTCCATAGGTTTCTGCATCTTGTGGATTAATTAGAAGCGTAGAATTATAATCAATTATTGCTAAGTCATAGTTCCCTTGTTCATTATAAATATGCCCACGATTCGTATATGCATCTGCATATAATGGATTTAATTTGAGTGCAGAATTATAATCTGCTAATGCTAAATTATAGTTCTTTTGTAAAAAGTAAATCATACCTCGACCAAAATATGCCATTGCAATATTAGGATCGATTTGGATAGCAGACGTATAATCTGCTATTGCTAAATCATAGCTCCTTTGTTCCCCATAAACTCCTCCACGATTAATAAATGCTTCCAAACACTGAGGATTAATTTGGAGCGATGAATTATAATCTGCTATAGATAGATCATAGTTCTTTTGATATCGGTAAACCATACCACGGCCGCAATAGGCATTTACTAATTTTGGATTTAATTGAATGGCTATATTATAATCAGCCAATGCTAACTCATATTTTCCTAGTTTTGTATATACACTACCACGAGAAACATACAATTCTGCCAATTGTGGGTTAATTTGAATTGCAGATGAATAATCTGCAATTGCTGAATCATAATTTCCTAGAGCTGTATATACAAGTCCACGGTTATTAAATGCTTTATAATATTTTGAATTAATTTGGAGTGCAGTATTAAAGTCCGCTATCGCTAAATCGTAATTCTTTTGAGAATAGTAAACAAGACCGCGACCGTTATATGCATCTTCATACTTAGGATTGATTTTTAGTGCTGCATTGAAATCCGCTAATGCTAAATCATAGTTTCCTTGCATAGAGTAAGCAATTCCACGATTTCTATACGCAACGGTATCTTCAGGATTTGTCTGAATAATAGCAGTATATTTATCTATTTCCACCTTATACTGATCTTGTCGAGAAATGTCTTCTTTATCAGTCGATTGTACTTGAGATTTTATTTCCTGTGTATCATTTTGTTTAACTTTCGAACAGCTATAAAAGTTTAAAACTATAATAAAGATGGCTGATATAATAAAAATAATTCTTTTCATATTGTGTAACATATTTTCCGGTCAATATAGGGACCTAATGATACTAGCTAATATCTGTTCTACCCTATTTCTCATTTTGAACCTGATTATTTTTAACAAAACTAATAAGAACGTGACGTACAAGTTCTTCAAAAAATTGAGGGTAAGGTATCAAATCTTCTTTTTTACATTTATTCTCTTCTTTATTATTTTCCCTTATGGGAATATCACTTTCGTGCTCTTCAGGAGGCATAAATATAAAAGGAGGAAATTGTTCTCCAGTATGAATTGTTTTACTTCGTTGATCGTAAATTCTACCTAAAATATCCTTGAGTTGATTAGAATGTATTTGCCTATTATTTTTAGCCCAAAAGCTCTCTTCTACATGTTCAGATATGAAATCAATAAACTTACGTTTAGCTTTAAAAAACTGATTTATTATAGCTTCTTCAAGTTCCTGTCGAAGTTCTTGACATTCAACCTTTTTAACAATAGTTCCTAATTTATTATCTAAATCAAAAAGAGAAGTTTTCCCTTTTTGATCTATCGAATGGGATAAAGTTTCAATTGCTGAAACTAAAATTAAATAAGCTAAAGCTGGTTGGTTTTCAATTAAATGAAGAGCTTGTTGGTATGAGAAAGCTGCTTTTTTGAATGGCTCGTGATATTCAGGATTAAGTTTCTCTACTGATTTAAACCAATCAGGTAATTCTTTTAGAATTTTATTTTCATTAATAAGCGGTTTGTCAATCCACTCCTTCCGAATCGGTCGTATCAATGGTTTATCAAACCATCTAACCATTTGCCCAAGTCTCATCCTTGCACGAAGAAATAGAGAAGTAAGAGCTACTATTTCTTCTGCTAAACCATCATTATAATAGAAACTGTAGGAAGGATCGTGAAGATGAGAATTATCCGTATAATAGTTTATTTGGTTTATTCGAAGACACAATCTTCTTTCTTCTCCATTTGGTTTATTTGTAATTTCCCAAGGAGTGATATAATACGTATCATAGTTAAATTCATCGACGAATCGAGCATCTACAATCACTTCATATTCTATGTTATGACTTTCTCCGGAGTTATTATTTTTGAATTCATTATTCCGTATAAAGTACATTCTTTTATCATCAGACTTCTTTATAC
>JBHGBB010000180.1:0-8069 GCA_041946755.1 bacterium
CGATTTCGTGGAGTTCCATGGCGACCGGGGGTTTGCTGATGATAAAGCGATCGTTGCCGGTCCGGCAAAACTGGATGATACTGCAATTATGGTAATCGCCCAACAGAAAGGAAGAGATACCAAAGAGAATATTCGCCGTAATTTCGGGATGATGAATCCGGAAGGATATCGGAAAGCGCTGCGATTGATGCGGCAAGCGGAAAAATTCTCAATGCCGGTGCTTTGTATCATCGATACCTCCGGCGCGTATCCCGGGATGGGGGCTGAAGAACGGGGGATAGCGGAAGCAATCGCATTGAATTTGCGGGAAATGGCCTCGTTAAAAACTCCGATTGTCGCTGTGGTTATTGGAGAAGGTGGTTCCGGTGGCGCATTAGGTATCGGAGTAGCCAATATCGTTTTAATGCTTGAAAATGCATATTATTCGGTTATCTCGCCGGAAGGAGCGGCAGCGATTTTATGGCGGGATGCGGCAAAAGCGCCACAAGCTGCAGAAGCATTAAAAATCACTGCCCAGCATTTGCTAAGCTTAGGAGTAATCGATGAAATCGTTCCTGAACCGTTAGGTGGGGCACATCATGATTACGAAACGACTGCTGCGAATCTAAAAAAAGTATTGAAAAAACATTTTCAACAGCTTGGAAAGCTTTCTATTGACCAGCTTCTTGAACAACGATATCAGAAATTCCGGAATATGGGAAAGTTCATAGAAGCATAATCATTTTAAAATGCAAAATTAGCATTTCAAATTTAAATTTAAAATGAATTAGTATTTTATATTCCGGCTGAGTGCAATACTTCTACTCCCGATTTTAAATCCTGTGTAGTATCCGGCGGATGGACTTCAAGTATACGAACAGTCTCCGGTTTCAGATATTTCGCAACCATCTTAAAATCGATATGCCCTTTTCCCGGAGCTTGATGGTCTCGGTCAGCAACCATATCATGCAGATGGATTCCGATAATTTTATCCGCATATGCTTCCAGAAACTCCTGATGTTTTCTCAGATTTAAATATTCGAACATTTGCGCATGCCCAACATCATGCCAGTATCCGATATTCCCTCCAGCAAAATTGTTCAGAATCGTCCCCATTTCAGTAAAATCAGGGATATCATAATAATGGTATCGGTTTTCAATTCCAAGTTTTACGCCATACCGAAACCCATATTCATTAAGTGTATCTAAACTACGGAGTAATTGATCAAAATGTGGTTGAATATATTTCTGCCGTGTGATCTGCATTTCAAGAAACGATTTCTCCGCTTCCTCCTGTTTATCTTGTTTAATGAGTTCTACTAGATTATGAGTAGATTTATGTCGTTCTTTAACCTGAACATATCCGGTATGGAATACTACCGGTACATTGCCTAAATCATTCGCTAACTCAATTGTCTTCTTCGAATATTTCACTGCCAACGTCCGTTCATCCTCATCGAGTGAAGTTAATAACAGCGCATCCCCACTACCCTGCTCGCGTTTTAGAATTTCCGGAATCGGACAAAAGTTATGCAGGCTAACGATAGTAATTTCCTTTCGCTTATGCATTGAAACCAATACTGCCAACATTTCGGCAGTTAGCCGATATTCTGCTTCAATATGGGTGTATCCGGCATGCAGAATCTCCTGAATTAATGCATTTCCATCATTATGATGACAAGAGTTCCAACTGGTAGATAAAGCGTAGATATTCATAAAAACAAATCCCAATTCTAAAATCCCAATGCCAAATCAAATTCTAATAACTTAATGTTAAAATATATTATAGGTTTGGCATTTGAGTTTTAATCTCTATTTATAAACCACCTTATAAACCATCCATTTTTGTTTTGCTTCTAGAGTTAGCAGATAGAGTGGATCCGATTTAAGCTCTTGTAGAAGCATATTTACCATCGGTCTTGCGGCAATTAATCGAACCGTAGCATTCCCGATTTTACCGATGCGCATTATCTTTGCATCAGACAACAAGGAATCGATTTTATTAAAATCACGGTCCCACCCCCAGAGATGAATCTTAGTGTGGATTATGGTTGTGGTTCCATCAGGATTAATCAATTGCGCATCAACCCAATCCGGCTGCAGATGGTATGGGCTATTCGCTGCCTCTTCAACCAGATGCAGCATGGTGCTCGAACTATGCATGCAGCCGATAAGGAGAATCGAACCGCCAAGTTTAACCAGTTTCCCATATGGTGAATCCATCGAACAGGGAGTCTCGCATCGTTCATGGTCTGCAGTAAGATATGCAGCATATTTACCGATCGCAGCAACTGAATGCGTTGGATGTAGACTCCGTTTCGCTTCTTTCCGATGCCGGAATGTTTCCGGAATCTTTCCGGTCCAGCAAGGAGTATGTATCGGATCGAATATCGGCGGAACAACCGCATTCTGTTTTGAATTTCCGGTTAAGGTCGGAACCATAATCGTTCCTTCTTCTCCAACCGTTTCTAACAATGCATCGATAACAGTTTCCGCACCGTTATCTACCTGCCCGAAACTGGATAATGAACTATGGACCAATGCAACATTCCCTTTAGTTAATCCGAGTTCCCGTAATCCTAGAACAATATCTTGTTTGGTAACCATAAAAAAACCGCAAAGAAGATAACGCTATCTTTTTCTTTGCGTTCAATAAAATAAATAGTTTCTGAATAATATTTTATCTAAACCGTTTCCAATCTTCTATTTCAGTTGTTGAAAGCAGATTAATATCGATAGTCGTAACATTTCCAGCAGTAACTCCTGATAATGGAGAAGTCCGACTATATGTCGTTTTAGCAGCGGTAACCGTATAATTCGTTCCCGGGGTAACTTCATGAAATGAATAAAAACCAGTGCCGTCAGTAGAACTAACCGCAATTGTCGATACTCCAGTTTTTAATGTTACCATTGCCCGATCAACACTGCTACTGCCTAGCGTAATAGTTCCTTTAATAATTCCTTTCGTTGGTGTGGTTTTCCAAGTCATTATTGGAGTAGAAACCGCTGCATAGAATAATCCCGTTTTCACAGCTGATTCAAACTCAGTTGCGGTTTTCCCTTCACTATTCGTTTCTGCATATGAATAGAAGGATACTCCGAGCGGTATTCCGCGCGTTGTTTGATATACTCGCAATGAAGAAGCTTGCGCTATCGTACTATCAATCGCATTCATATACGCCCCCAGAATCTTATATACATGCCGACCATAAGCGGAATCAAGGGCGAATATGCATTTACTCGACCAAATACTAAAGGTATCGTCGTAAGCCATATTTCCATTAAAATCGAGATAATGGTTTTTCATCCATTCGCACCATTCCTGGAATTCATAATTATATGCATCAAGATATCCGCTCGAACCGGTGTTCCCCCAAGAAATAGTTGCTGCCGATACTTTTACTTGCGGTTTTACGGCCATAATATTGGCATAGATTTTTTTAACCAGTTGGGTTATCTGTCGGCGTCGCCAAGCTCGCCAGGTATTATCGGTAGCACTCGGTTGACCGGTTCGACTATATTCTTCATTAAATCGCGCCACCGCGGTAGTATTATATCCCCAATCAACATCGGGATAGCGAACCAAATCCAGTTGGATTCCATCAACGTTATATGCTGTTGCTACATGATATACAACGCTAAAAGTATGCCGCTGAACTTCCGGCAAACCGGGATCAGACCAAACATTACTTCCCGATAATATATTACCAGCAGAATCGCAACTTGCCCATTCCGGATGCGCTAGATAGGGATGTTTTGGAGTTCCGGTAGTCGCGATACCTGAAGCCCAAATCGGATAGGTTGCAAATGCCGCATGGACTTCGATATACTGTTTGCCACCGGAAGTATCATGCGCTTTTGTAATCAAATCCGCTAAACCATCATAACCAGAAGTCAAATCGGTTGCCGGCGGTTCATAAGGAGTATTCCGATAATAAGCGTTACCGCGTAATCGGATTTGGATTATTACTGCATTATAATTATTCGACCGTAATGTATTCAACAGTGCATCAGTTTCGGCTGAACTCTTAATGGCATCATGCCAATCATCCGCCCAAAGTGCACGGAATTCTGAGGGTTGCACTGGTACCGATGGCTGATAAACGTACTTCACAGCATCAGCGTAAGTTCGCCATGCACTAGTAGTACTCGGAGAACCTGTTGAAAAAATATTAGTTACTTCTATCGCACCATTAGTTCCTGAAACAAAAGAATACGTACCAAGTGAAATCCAAGTATGTGCATTTGATGTGCCACCTGCACCCCAACCGTTCTGATTTAAATTTATGGTTGTGGTTCCACCGCTATATTTAACCGTATACTTCACATTATATGCATTACCGGAATTCCCCCAAGCAACAAAAACTTCATAATTTCCTGCGGTATCAATATTGGGAGTAAATCGAGCGGTATCGAACGAAGTAGTGCTACTAACAAACCGAGACCCTATTCCAGCGGTACACCCAGCCGCGGTACTTTTAGAAGAGCTATCCAGCCATTTAGTTCCAACTTCTGAATACCAGGCATAATTCATCCCACCACTACGACTCTCAATAATAAAATCCGTTGCGAGTGCAACTGAACAGAAACATAGTAGATAGATTATACCTAATGTGATATATCGTTTAAAAACCATACGTTAGTTAATTGTCCCTATTGAGAAAACCAGGTTTTTTATTATCTAGTGCTCTTGATATTTCAAACCGGGATAAGGTTACTGGTACCATATCGAAATATACATCGACGTTGCTAACTAAACCGGCGAAAATCGGTTTCCCGGTATACGCTACCGAAGTAGTATATCCGGTCGGTTTATATGCCGTAACCGTATAATTCCCCGGCGGTAAATCAAGAAATGCATAGAATCCGGTCCCGTCAGTCATTGTCGTCCAAGCGGCTAAAGTCGATTCATTCCGGGCAACAATCCGCGCTTTATAAATCACCTTTCCGTTAAAGTATGGTACTGGACTGAGTAATGAAGTATCATAGGCATGGCCTTTTAAAATCCCGGTAGTCGGCTGGGATTTCCAAGGCATATCTGGGGTATTCGTTACGGTAGAATAGAACCGACTCGACATCATGGTATAGAACGCAGTATTCGATACTCCTTCATCATTTGTTTCTTGATAGGAATAATCTATTACCCCTTGTGCATGCGCTGTAGCCCGGCAATAAAATATCTGAGTAGCGGTATTGGTAGTAGAATTTAAATATATACCGGGGCCGATATATGCATGGCGGCCATAGCTGCTATTAACTGCAAATAAAGCCCAATTTTTAAAGGTTGTCGGATAACTATCATTATCAAAATAACTCATTGGCGCACTCGCATCGAGAATATGGTCATACATCCATTTATGCCAATCTTGGTATACTTCATAATACGCTCTCGTCTGCGAAAAATCGGTATTATATGGATACCAGGTAATCATCGCTCCGGATACTTTAACATTCGGATTGATTTCCATCGCTGAAACATACACTTTTTTAATTAACGCGGTAACCGCATCCCTTCGATACTGGCACCAGGTCGACCAACCGGCTTGACTGCTGGTAGTTGGTGGCGCATAGCTATACTCCTGATAGAATCGAGTACTTACCAGCGAATTGTATCCCCATTCCGTACCAGCGTACCGAACATAATCATAACTGATGCCATCAACATTATAATGTTTAATAATATCGAGATAGACATTAGTTAAATAATCTTCCACCTCCGGAATGGCCGGATCTAGAAACATCGAACTCCCTGAAGCAGTTGCTCCGGTATACGTTTTTGTAAACCATTCCGGATGTTTCCAGAAAATGTGCCGGCTGGTATCAGACATCGAGGAACCGGTTACCCAATCTCGGTAAGTTACCATCCAAGCATGAACTTCGATATACGGCTTCCCACCGGTAGTATTATGCGCATACTGAATCATAGTCGATAAAATATCATGATTTGACGGACTGATATTCGTTGCCCAAGGTTCGATAGCCGATCGGAAATAAGCATCACCGATTTTTCTGACTTCCGGTAATACCGCATTGAAATTATACCGGCGAGCAGTATCTATCATCGCGGTTACTTGTGATGGTGTCAGGAGTCCGGAGCCCCAAGAATCAGCCCAATATGCCCGGAATTCACCTCCGGTTTTTATCGGCGGTGGTGAATAGGAAACGAATCGTACCGCATCTGCAATTACGGCTTTACTATTAGTTGAAGAATAATTGGTTAGTTTAACATACCCGGTAGTACCGCTTAAAAATCGAAAAGTACCGAGTAAACACCATTGTCCGCCATTGATCGTCTGGTTCGCATAAAAACAGCTTACTCCGGCAGCATGATATACATAATATTTCGCATCTACCGGTCGATTCGAACTCTCTCCGTACCAAACCCAGACTTGATATGAAGTTGAGACTGGAATCGTTGGCCGCCAGATAGCATAAGCGGTTGCTGCTGAGATATTCGTAGTTGTAATTGCATAATAATAATCCGCCCCATATTTCGTTCCGGCAGAGGAACTCAACGCCCAATCGCCGAAATAGCTAAATCCAGTACTGGTATTATCTACTACGATATCTGCTGCATATAAATAGCCACCCAATATTAATAAAAGCATTATAACCAAACCAGATGTTTTTCGTACCATAATATTCATCCTTGATTAAAATTTAAGTTTATAAGTTTATTTTAAAAATTTTATTTTATTCTCAGTTTTTCTCAGGGTTCTTAGTGTTTAATTATTTATATAATCTTAGAATCTGAAATCGGTATTGGTTACCAACCCTGCATAAACCGATTTATTGTTCACCACCTGCCGTTTTATATTCAATTTCGGGCTATACACGGTAATGGTATACTTCCCTGGTGGCAAATCGATAAACGCATAGAAGCCGGTCGCATCGGTAGTGGTAGTCCATTCCATACCGGTAATCTCATGTTTTGCAACTACCCGTGCGCGATATACAACGTTCCCATTATAAAATGGTTCCGGTCGTTTCGTAGAACTATATACTTCGCCTTTCAAAATCCCGGTAGTAGGCGCTGATTTCCAACTCATTCCCGGAGTATGAGTTGCGGTTGGGAATATATAGGTTGAGGTTAGCGACAACATCACTTCTGGAGATAGATTACTGGTTGAATCTAAATCGCTATACGAGTAGTTAACGATCCCATCAGCTCCGGCATTCCGGATTACGTTCATCTGTATCAGATTGTTATTGGTATCATTTAAATATGACCCGGTACCAACATACGTATGTCTACCGTAGCGGTTATTCACTTCCAGATTCACCCAACCGCGGAATCCGGTCGATTGCGCGGAAACATGTTCGCGCAGATAGGTCATCGGAACCGCCGCATCGACGGTATGATCTTTTGTCATTTTAACCCAATCGGAGAACGCTTCATAATACGGCCGGGTCTTAGTAAACTCTGGATTGAACGGTAACCAGGTTACAAACGACCCGGTTACTTTCATATTCGGATTCAGTTCCATGGTGTTTGTATAGACCTTTTTAACTAACGCTAAAATTCCATCCCGCCGATATTGGTTCCAGGTATTCCATTGCGCTGGATTCGTATTCGTCGTCGGTGTAGCAAACCCATATTCCTGTTTAAACCGTTTCAGTACCTTATCGTTATATCCGAAAATCGAACCTAATGGCGTTCCGGATTCGGGGTATCGGACATAATCGTAATGGATACCATCAACGTTATAATGTTTAACTACATCCAAATATATTTTGGTTAGGTAATCTTCAACTTCAGGCAGCGATGGGTCGAGAAACATCGCATCTGCAGCAGCAGTTGCCCCGGTATATGATTTGGTAAACCATTCCGGATGAGTCCAGAAAATATGCTGCCCGGTATTCGAAGTCGTGGCAGTAGTCACCCAATCCCGATAAGTTACCATCCAGGCATGAACCTCAATATACGGTTTCCCATCAGAAGTATCATGGGCATACTCGATGATAGTAGATAAGATATCGAATCCCGGGGGAGTAATATTACTTCCCCAAGGTTCATAGGTCGATTTATAGTAGGCATCAGCGGCTTTTCGGACTTCAGCAAACACCGCGTTATAATTATATCGCCGGGC
>JBHGBB010000181.1:0-8056 GCA_041946755.1 bacterium
GACTCAAGACTTAGGACTGCCTTTAAGGTTTCAGATTTGGGATTGATGATTAAAAAAGGTGAATTTTATGATTTAGAGGTAGTCTTTTAATTATTTTTGTAAGATTTTGCGCATATTCTCCGTCTTATTATATAGAGGATAAAACCGTCGAAAATCGGATTGATTCGGTTTAGTATTCAATCGTTACCTTGATCAATAGATACTCCATCGACCATCTTATATTTTAGATCGAGGGGAACAATGCAAGCGGTCAAAGTAGAAGGGTTAAAAATAGCATTTCCTATTCTCGCTAGCCGGCATGAAGTATGCCCATATAATCCAACTTGTTCTCCGCAAATTATGGAATCACTGTTAAAGCGCCTTTCCCCGAAATTAAAAACCGCAATTAAATATCTTCTGCAACATCATTTCGAACCCACGTTTACCATCATGAAATTAACCGATGAATTCGGGCATTCTCAACGGTATTTCGAGCGATTGTTTTTAAAAGAACTGGGGAGCACTCCGAAAGAATGTTTATCTCAAATCCGGATTTGCCATTATCATAAACAACGCCATGAATGGCAGTATCGGAGACCGTTTGAAGCATATACTAAAGCCGGGTTCAATTCGAGCGGCAGTTTTGAATATGCCCATAAAAAATATCCGCTGTTGAAAACGAGTTTCAATTCGAACCAACCTACAAGTAGAAAAATCCCGCTTTTTTGATCCTTTATTACTCACGGTCGATTTTTAATGGTTCTTGTCGGATTTTAATGCTATTTGGCGGATTTTAATGCCATTTTGCCCTTGACTCCATACCAGATTGAAATGGATAATGGATGCCATAATATTTCTGATCCTGCTATTAAAATTATTTCCCCAAATGCACTACATTCATTGAACAATAAACTATCAAAGAAAATGAAGGAAGAAGTAAACTCTAGTTACCCCTTAAGGTTAAAGATAATATTGTCGATAGTAAATAATATGCAAACGTCTTTTTAGTTAAATTACTAATCTATATTTCATGATAGAAAAGAGGTGGTGCATATTAAGCGGCAGGTATATTAAGGACTGGTGATAACCTTATCGTAGGTAAAATTCATCAGCTAAGTTCACAAAAGGAGGTGAAAATTATGGCAGGGAAGATTTGTATTTACGTCAGGGATCCGCAGCATCCAGCAGACCTTTATGATACAAATAGGAATCACTATTTTGCAATCAGTATACATGAAATCGGAAGTAATGGCCCGCTGTATTGGAAGGGAGTTAATTACAATTGGGTATGGCTACCATTCCAAGGTGAGTGGGGTAAAGTTGCGGGTGAATACGAGGTGCCAGCCGGAGAATACCTTATTAAAGGATATGCATGGTGCTTTAATGTTGTTACTCATATAGCTTGGGTGCAAGTTAATGATAATGAAACAGTCTCGGTCAATTTAGTGCCAACATCCGTTCCGTACTGCTTGCATGCAGCTACGATTGGGGTAGTATTAGGTACAGCAATAGTAGAAGGTAAAGATGTTCCTATTGCTAAGATAGCACCAGCGGAAGTAGCAGCATTTGAGAAGGCAGCCGAGGCTTTAGCTATCAAATTGCCCAAGGAGGTAGGTGTACCACTAATGGCAATTGAAGAGTTGCGTAATTTATTTAGCAAAACTCCTCCGAAAGGCTAGAGTAAATAAGTCTCATCAGGAGGTAGAGGACTGAGGAGTCCTCTACCTCTGTAACAAAAAGGAAGAGCTTATTTTTACCGAACTATTTACTATAGCAGATTTCACCGTTGCTTGGTGGCTTGAGTTCAATTATTAGAATATTGTAATTTTTTATATAAACCAGAAGGTAACCATTCTCTGAATTAAGTATAATCTGCACGAACCGTAAAAGCCAAAAGGAGAAGAAAACCAATTAATACGACATAGATAAAAAATATCTTTCTTACCGCATCCATCGTTCTTTATTTTATCACTTCAACATTGGCAAGGCAGATCATTAGTCATAGTTTATAATTACTATTTAGATCGGTATGCAAAGGCAAAGGAGGAAATAACATGTAAATCAAAAAAGATTTATTATCATTGGTATTTCGCAGTATAAGTTAATAGTTTCAAAACATCGATTCCAATATTTAAAAGATAGGAGGAAAATATGCCTAAAATAACAACTTTTTCTAAAACGGAGCTGGCAGCGTTAGGGAAGGAATATGGTGGAGAAGCTAAGCTTGGAAAGATCTCAGTTGTTCGCGGTAAATATTATATCACTGTCGATGAAAAAAAACAGGAACTCGATCCGAATTATGTAGTTGCATCAAAACCATTGGGTCAAATACTGAAAAAGGGCATTGGGGGAAAAGTGGTGGTTATTATTATCGGTGGGATAATTGTTGTCATTATAATATTTGGCCCACGAATACTTCGACCACCTCGCATACTCTGCTATATACCTGTACCAAGATTACGGGTAAAAATCGACAGTATTTTACGTGCAGAACTAGTGAATCAACTGGTTGAGGAAAAAATATTAGAACCAGCGCTCGCAAAAAAAATATTAAATGAAATCAAAAGATAGTTTGTATCATAACTTGCATCAGCGATATATCAGTATCGAGGTGACCGGAAAATGCAATAATGCATGTCGCCATTGTTATAACTTCTGGGGAAATAATAATCAGGCTCGGTCTAGTAAGAGGAATAATATTCTCTCAAGAGAGGATATCTCTTTTTTGATCAAGAAAGTAAAAGAAGATATTCCACTGCAGTATGTAGCTATTTCTGGTGGCGAACCGCTATTACGGCGGGATTTACCCGAAATTTTAGGTGATATCATCGACATGGGATTGCAGCCGGTGGTCATAACCAATGGAGCATTGCTTTCGGAGGTTTTATTAAAACGATTACCGCGAGACCTCTATTTTGAAATAACACTGTTTGCAAATAATGCCGCTCTCCATAATCGGTTAGCAGGTAACGAAGTTTTTAACCAGATTGTCTGGAATATGGCAAGGGTTAATCGATACGGTTCACATTTAACCCTTGCCTTTGTCGCAACGAAACTCAATGCACTTGAAGTACAACGTACCGTAGAACTTGGAATAGCTCTTGGTGCGATTGCTGTTATGTACAATCGCATTAATCTCAGTAATAGAATGAAACAGTATGTACCTGAATTGGTCCCTTCAGCCAATATGCTTAAAAACAGTCTCACTTTACTACAAGAAACAGTACGAAAATATCAAGTGCAGTCTGTATGCTCGGTCCCTATTCCACCATGTATTGTAGATGTATTACAATTCCCAAATATCGACTTCGGCTGGTGTCCCCGCGGCGGTAAAAATGCTTATTATACGATCGGGTATGACGGTTTGCTTCGTCCCTGTAATCATGCTTCATTTATTCTCGGAGATCTACGGCAACACGGATTTGCTGAACTGATTACGAATCAGAAATGTAAGACATTTTGGAAGACAATACCTGAATTATGCAAAACTTGTAAACATCCATTAAAAAATCAATGTAAAGGTGGCTGTACAGCTGCAGCATACGAGTTCTATGGCACCCAAGATCGTATTGACCCGATTTGTGAATTAGCGCTAGATGATACATGATATGGGCATTTCGATAGAGCATAACCAAGTATTACAATTACTAGTATCTAATATGTCCTATTGATAAATGATATGATGTAATTAAGAAGAGGTAAGTTTCTTATTAATATTGAGATATTTTTGATAAATAAAAAAATTACATATTTTGATGGGGGATGACTTTGCGATAGAGCGTCTTGTTAATTATTCCCGAGTTTGAATTTTAACCGGAACGCAGGAATTATTAAATCCAAATAAGGAGGCGATAACTATATGAAAACGTTAGTAGTATTTTTAGGGTGTTTGCTGTTAGTCGGAATGGGATTTACTGTTGATGGCCTGCTCCCGATAGATCATTGTCCTTGCCAAATAAACATACCCGGTTCGTATATTGTGGTAAAAAATCTGGTCATGAATCAAGGGGCGACAGATAATTGTATTACGATTAAGGCGAGCAATGTTAGTATTAATCTGAACGGATTCACACTCTATGGGACTGCATCGTCTGGAATAGGAATTGCAGCCGAAAAAGACTGTGATAATATCACGGTGACCAATGGAATTATTTGTAATTTCGGGAAATCGGCAATTAGTCTACCAGGTAATACCTATCAAGTGGTTAAGGTTAAAATGGTGCAGAATAAAGAATATGGAATTTATAATATCGGATACGGCGGGATTATAAAAGATAATCTAGTTGAAGGTAATGGTTTTACTGGTATTCATGTTGGTAAAGGCGCTACGATAACAGGCAACAGTGTGTGTTACAATGGTAAAATTGGCATAAATTGCATGGAAGGATGCACCTTGATTGGAAATAGTGTTGGTGATAATCGTGGTATTGGGATTTACTGCAGCAATGGCTGTACCATAACCGACAATAGCGTATGTAAAAATGGCAGTGATGGGATTCGTGGTGAAGATGGCAATACCCTAATCGGAAATACCGTTTGCGAGAATGCTAAAACCGGAATGGTATTAAATACCGACGGTAAAGTGACGGATAATAATATTTCCGAGAATACCCAAGATGGAATTTATGCCAGGAACGGTACTATTATCACCGGTAATAGTGTTAATGGAAATGGCAGAAACGGAATAAATATTTTCGGGCAGGGATGCAGCATAAACAACAATAACTGTTTTAGTAATCGCTCGAGCGGTATTAATATTGATTCGGATGCAGTTAAAACAATAGTATTTAAACCGGGCGGTCCGAAAGGTTTATCTTATTATGTTTCTGGTTGTATGGTTAATAACAACAATTGTTCAAACAATACCTTTGCTGGGATTGAAATCAATGCCGGAGCGAATTCTATTACCCAAAATCTTTGTTATAATAACAATGCATATGGCATGTGGCAAAGTAGTAGTATATTCAAAAGAGTTGGCAATAGTAGATTTGAACAAAATAAACTTAAATGGAATGGTACCGCCCTATCATCTAATATCAGTCTTGGAACTGGTGATTTGGCAAATGTGAGTTTTTAAGTAATTATCGCTGTTACTATAAATAGGCAAACGGGAGATTATTTTTTCTCCCGTTTTTTTTATTTTAGGTCAGGGACTGTTTTTTTTGAAATGCTAGTTAAGGTATGAGTAAAGTAACTTTTATATCCCGAAATAACCCGGTTGCAAAATTGTACTACGATTGGTGTTGGGACGAACGAGATAATATCTCGTTCGTATCTGCTGCGAGATGACCAGGCGGCCTAAAGATGGATAGACAGGGGGAGATGGTATTAATGTCAAAGGTCAAAATCCCAATGCCCAATCAAATCTAAAAATCAAATGCTTTAATCTCACAATCCATCTTATTGTCATTGCGAGCTATGCGAAGCAATCCCGAATGTAAAACCAAGATTGCTTCGTCACTTTGTTCCTCGCAATGACAAGACAATTTAATCATGTGATATTCATTTGGCATTTGATCCGCTACAACGGATTGCAATTTGACATTACTTTTTAGGTAGAGTAAGGATCGGTTTAAGGAATTTGCCGGTATAAGAGTTCTGGTTCTGGGCCACCTGTTCCGGGGTACCGGTAACGATGATCCGACCGCCATCATCGCCGCCTTCCGGGCCAAGATCAATCAGATAATCCGCAGTTTTAACCACATCCAGATTATGCTCGATTACAATAACCGTATTCCCTGATTCAACCAGTCGATTAAGTACTTCTAATAATTTCTTGACATCAGCGAAATGCAGCCCGGTAGTCGGTTCATCCAAAATGAATACTGTTTTCCCGGTGCTGCGTTTGGTCAGTTCAGTCGCTAATTTCACCCGTTGCGCTTCCCCGCCGGATAAGGTGGTCGCACTTTGTCCGACCTGCATATATCCCAACCCAACATCATATAAGGTCTGCAACTGCCGTTTGATTGCCGGTATATTAGTGAAGAATTCCAATGCATCTTCAACCGTCATTTCCAAAACTTCAGCGATATTTTTCCCTTTATACCGGATTTCCAGGGTTTCCCGATTGAATCGTTTCCCCTGGCAGACTTCGCATTGGACATGTACATCCGGTAAGAAATGCATCTCGATTTGAATCACTCCATCGCCGGAACAATTCTCGCATCGGCCCCCTTTAACATTAAAACTGAACCGGCCGGGTTTATATCCCCGCACTCTCGCTTCCGGTACCTGAGCAAACAGGGTCCGAATATCCGACCATAAACCGACATAGGTTGCCGGATTCGACCGCGGGGTTCGACCGATTGGCGACTGATCAACATTAATAACTTTATCGATATGTTCCAATCCGATAATTCGGGTATGTGGTCCTGGTTTATCTTTTGCGCCATAGAAATGTACCGCTAGCGCCCGATACAGGATATCGTTCACCAGCGAACTCTTGCCCGACCCAGAAACCCCGGTGATACAAACGAATAACCCTAACGGAAACTTAACATCGATATTTTTCAGGTTGTTGGTTCTAGCGCCGATAACTTCCAGATATTTGGTCGAGTCTATTCTTCGATGTACCGGAACCGGAATTTCTAGTTTCTTAACCAGATATTTCCCGGTAATCGAATTCTTATTTCGCATGATTTTTTCCGGAGTACCTACCGCAACCACTTCTCCCCCATGTTTCCCGGCACCAGGCCCTAAATCGACTACCCAATCTGCGCTCAGAATCGTTTCCTCGTCATGCTCTACTACAATAACGGTGTTGCCGATATCGCGGAGTGAAAATAAAGTATTCAGCAACCGGCGATTATCCCGTTGATGCAGCCCGATACTCGGTTCATCTAGGATATAGAGTACTCCAACTAATTGCGACCCGATTTGCGTCGCTAACCGAATCCGCTGCGCTTCACCACCGGCTAAAGTAGCGGCTGCCCGGTCTAAGGTTAGATAGTCAAGACCAACATCTACCAGAAACCCCAACCGATTCCGGATTTCTTTCAATACCCGATATGCAATCTGAGTCTCTTTCTCAGTTAAAGATAGATTATTGAAAAAGGATAAGGTCGATTTCACCGATAATCCAGTAACATCCATAATCGATTTATCTCCGATAGTAACCGCCAGCGTTTCCGGTTTCAGCCGTTTCCCTTTACATGCCGGACAGGGCTGTTCTGCCATAAACCGGAATATCTCGTTCCGGATATATTCCGATTCCGTTTCCTGAAACCGGCGTTCTAAATGCGGAATGACGCCTTCAAAATCATTTTCCCAATATCGTTTCCCGGGATTGCGGACATAGTCATTCCCATCTTTACCATACAGAATAATTTTTTTCTGCTGGTCAGGTAACGACCGAAACGGTTTATTTAAATCGATATTATATTCCCGGGCGACATCTTCCAGAATCCGATAATAATATCCACCAAGCCCGGTATTCCCATGGGCATAATATGCTGCTACATGGCTCCAGGGCGCAATCGCTCCTTCTCGAATGGATTTCTCCGGGTGAGGGATAATCAACTGGGGATCGAGTTTGGTGCTGGTACCCAGTCCATGACAGGTAGGACACGCACCATGCGGGCTATTGAACGAAAACATCCGCGGTTCGAGTTCCGGGAAACTGATACCGCAATCGATACATGCGAAATGCTCGCTATAAACTAATAAGGCAGGCTTAAGTCCTAAGTCTTTAGTCCTAAGAGAATCATGCTCTTCTTTGGACTTCGGACTTCGGACTTCGGACTGCATTTTAATGATATAGACAATGCCATTACCCAATTTCAATGCCGCTTCAACCGAATCTGCAACCCGCTTTCTAAATTCGGATTGTGGATTGCGGATTGCGGATTGCGAGGTAGCATTCAGATTTGTTCCGGATTTGGCGACTAGTCGATCAACTACTACTTCAATATCATGTTTTTTATATTTATCGAGGTCAATGGTTTCATTAACGTCATGAATGCTGCCATCTACCCGAACCCGGACATATCCCTGCCGGCGAACTTCATCACCATTCACTCGGCGATGGTGCGGCGGCGGCTGGTGTGCCAAGCCGGCGGCTTCGATCCGCCCGTCGCGC
>JBHGBB010000182.1:0-7968 GCA_041946755.1 bacterium
GCAACCTGGGCATGGCGATGCAGGGCGGATGGGCCATGCCCAACTATATCCAGAACGCCGGATTCACCTGGGACATCGCCGAGCTGCCCGTGGGACCGGCCGATCCGACCAGTTGGCTCTTCTGGGGCGCGTATGTGGTGAATGTCAACACCGAGCACCCCGGACGCATACCTTGCCTGAGCAAGATATTTATCATCGGAATCGATTCCGATAACCTGTGCATATCGAGTAGCTAATTCCAGTGAAAGTAATCCGATTCCGCAATAGGTATCGATCGCTACTCGGTTTCCCTTAACCGGTAATTGCAGAACATACTCATATAATTTCTCAGAAACGGTTTTGTTTACCTGCAAGAAGCTCGATACACCAGCAAATCCCAGGTTGATCGGAAACCGGGTATCGCCGAATAATAGTTCGGTTTTATCTTCGGTCCAGAGATAATCGTTGGGGTCAGCGCTGATATGAATAAACGCGGTGCGAATTGAAGGAATCTGGTTCAGTTGTTTAGCAAATCGGGTTAATTGCGGCTCCTTCTTTTGGCAAATCACTAATCCTACTGCCGGGATACCGGAAAATGAACGGAGGATAAGATATCGTAACCATCCTTGTTGAGCATCAGGCGATTTGGTCGCATAACTGGGTGCGATATCTTCAGGAGTAAATACTTGATTTAATATTTCTACTACCGGTAATAGAATCTGCTGTAAATCCTCATCTAAAATCAAACAAGTAGATATCGGCACAATTCGTTTATATGAATTCCGGTAATGCAATCCAGCAGCGATTCTACCATTATCGACAGTTAATGGGAACGTGACTTTATTTCGATACCCAAACTCTGAGCCGGAGATTACCTCATTCGGTAATAAAGCAGTCCCAAGTCCTAAGTCTTGAGTCGTAAGTTTTTGACTTCGGACTTCGGACTTCGGACTAAAGACTGATTTTGCGATATGCTGCAAGGCATCGGTAACGGTTTGCCGTTTATATTCCAGTTGACTAGTATACGCCAGATGCTGCAATTGACACCCCCCGCATCCTGATTGCGGATTGCGGATTGTGGATTGTGGATTGTTTATTTCGGATGATGATTGATTGTTTATCGATTTTAATTCCGCATTCCGAAATCCGAAATCCGAAATTGCGAAGTGCGGGCAGGGGGGCTGAATCCGATGCGGTGATGGGTGGATCAATTCAACCAGTTCAGCGCGGGCCATATTCCGATGTCGTTCGATAACCTTAATCGTACATCGTTCACCAGGTAGCGCGCCGGTAACGAAAATAACTTTATTTTCATATCGGGCGATACCTTCTGCATGAGACGATAATCCGGTGATTTCAACTGCAAACGGTTCAATCGGTAAGTTAAGTGGCATAGAGTAAAGAAAATAGTAATTGTTGTAATCTTGTTTTCTTTAAGAAATTATAGCAGAAAACAGCAGGTAAATCAGGTGAGTTTCTTAATGAGATAAGCCACTATACCCCCAAAGATGAATCCGCCGATATGGGCGAACCAGCCGATATTCGAGCCGCCGACCATATAATAGAGTATTCCATAAATCACTTGTAATAAGAACCAAGTGCCTAACCAGAGGACAGCAGGAATATTGATTATCCGACCCCAAAAATATGTTTTTATTTTTGAATAAGGATAAAAGACCAGATACGCGCTCATAATCCCGGAGATCGCGCCACTCGCACCGATTGAGGGAAGCTCTGATGTAGGATAGAAATATATATGCATAAAGCCTGCTGCTATACCACAAGTTAAATAGAATCCAAGGTACCCCAAATGCCCAATCCGGTCTTCAACATTATCGCCAAAAATCCATAAGAAAAACATGTTACCCAGTAAATGCAGAAAACTCCTATGTAGGAAAACCGAGGTGATTAGGGTATAAAATGCTTCACCCTGCATGATTCGAACTGGAATCCTTCCGAACTGATCAATGAACGTAACTCCATCTGCGCCTCTGGAAATCTGATATATGAAAGTTAAAACGGTGATACCGATTATCGATATGTTAACTACTGGAAATCGAGCGGTACTGAGTTTATCCCCGAGCGGAAGAACTATTTTTGGCATGAAGGCTAATGCCGTAGCATTACCATTCAAGGTATCCCCGATTTCCGCTAGGCTTTGAATATCTTTCGAGGTTTGGTTCGATTCAAGGATTTCTTTCCCGATTTCGGTTACCCGGGGATCGACTTTCAGATGCTGGGCGATATCCCGGAGTTCGGATTCATCCACCCAAATCCCTTGGCATGCAGGGCATTTATCAATAAAAACATTTGAATCATACCCATAATTGATTTTGGTTAAGGTTTGTTTGCATCGGGGGCATTGACGGAGTGTTTCATCGACGGCATTAGCTGGAACCACCATGCGCGATTTGAATAGTACGGGTAACGGTGCTTTCGGTGCTTGATTTTCAACTAAGGCTACAACGGAATACAGCAGGTTGCCGGAATCGAGCCAGATCCCATGGCATTGCGGACATTTATCAATAAGTCCATCAAACGATTTACTTTTGGTTAATTCCGTTGCACATGCCGGACATTGCATAGGATATCGTTATAATAATATCAAAATGTATATTTTATTTAGTTAAGTTGTCCTATTACTATATCCTTTTTATCCACGCGCTGCAACTAATTATGAATTTATATTGAATATCTTCGTATGAGTATACGAATTGGAATAGTCTCTCTCGTCTAAGGTGGATAACCAGTATCTTTGGGTACTTAGAAAAAAGCAGGTAAATTTATCCAATACTATCGGAGTTGCACCGAACGAGATCGATCTCGTTCGGTGCAACTCCGGTACATGATGGTAAAATGAAAAGAATAATGCCGGAATTAAATCGCACCTGAAAAAGTGAGATTCCGGAGGATAGTTAATGTCGCTAAGAATGATAGAATCAATCGATGATGAGGTAGATATAACTAAATTTTAAAGTACTGGAAAAAGGGTATAGTACTACTGTTTAATTTTAGGGCGGGGAAACCCCGCCCCTACCTGGAAGTAAGGGCGAGGTGACCTCGCCCCTACCGGTCGGAGGCGCAACTTTATCGGAAATAATCTTTTACCATGTGGTAAAAGATTAGCGAAAGTGTTTAATTTCTATACAGATTAATTCTTTGCCAAATGGCAAAAAATTATAAGGCAACTTAATTATAGGACTATTTTTGTTTTCCAATCAAGTATATCCTGGAAAATGAATTGTACCTGTCTCTATTTCATTAGACGATTGAGACAGTAACAGATTAAAATAATTAGTGAACGAAAATGATTAGAACGTAAATCTCTTTTCCCGGAATAATAAGGTACAAATCTCGACTACTTTCGGGTCATAGAGTTTTTCTTTATTCTTTTCAAGTTCAGCGAGTGCCGGATCGATTCCCAGTTTCGGTCGATAGGGCCGATGTGAACACATCGCTTCCACCACATCGGCAACCGCGATAATGCGCGCTTCCAAAATAATCTGTTCGGCAGTTAATCCGTTCGGATATCCGGACCCATCCAATCGTTCATGGTGTTGTAATACGATTTGCGCTACCGGCCAGGGGAAATCGATTCCCTTAAGAATATCAAATCCGCTTTCAGCATGGATTTGTACCAGTCCGAACTCGATTTTAGTCAATCGGCTCGGTTTCGCTAAGATTTCTGCCGGAATATACATTTTCCCGATATCATGTAATGTCGCGGCAACGCGAATTCCATCAATCTGCTCTTTAGGTAACTGCATTTCGATGGCGATCGCTTCCGCTAATTTCGCTACTCCCCGTTGATGTCCCGCAGTATAAGGATCTCGTTTCTCCACGGTTTCAGCAATCGCTTTCACCGTTCCTTCAAGCGCGCGTTGTACCTGTAGAAAACTTTCGCGTAACGCTTCTTCAGCGTTTTTCCGATCGGTAATATCCTGGAGGATTCCGATTGAGCTATAGGAAACGCCTTTTTCATCCCGGATTTCGATGGCCGAATCGGCCAGCCATTTCAGTTCACCGGTTTTAGTTTTAATCAGATAATCCGCCCGCCATTTTTTAAAATCATCCGCCCGAGTTCGATCGACTGCTTCTTCCAGAGTAAGTCCGGCGATTTCTCCAAACATTACGGTTTTTTGAATTAACTGATGAAATATGCGGGAATCAAACTCTTTGGCAAAATATCCGGTTAAGTGATAAATCCCATCTCCAATAAAGGGAAAAGTATGCGTAGCATGGTCATGAATATAGGGAACGGCGCCGGCTTGCGTAATTGCATGTCGATATAATTCATGGGTTTGCTGTAATTTCTTTTCCGCTGATTTCCGGTCGGTAATATCCTGTAATAGACCGAGGGTACCGGTAGGTTTATTCTGCGCATCGCATAGTAGTATAGAAGAATCAGCTATCCAACGCAGTTCATTCGTTCGAGTACGAATCTGCATATCCGCCCGCCATTTTTTAAGTTCTCCGGCTAGCGAACGTCTCTTGGCTTCTTCGACCGACCAGCCATTGGGATTATCGCGCAGAATGGTTTCGATAACAATCTTATCCCAAACCTTAACATGCATTTCCGCCGGTGAAAATCCGGTGAGCTCTTTAATTCTGTCTCCAATAAAAATATATTTCCGGTTGGCGAAATCAAGCATATACGGTACGGCATCACCTTGACTTATCGCTTCCTGATATAAGGCATGCGTTTTCCGGATGGTATCCTCGGCAAGCTTGCGATCCGTGATATCTACTCCCGAATTTAAAGTACCGACGATCGTACCGGTCGAATCGTTAATTACCTTATAATGCCAGGCAATAGTCCGTTCTTTACCTTGTTTGGTGATGATTGGATTTTCGAACTGTTCTTCATGTGATGCCTTTCCGGAAACGATTTGCATAAAGATATCTCGGTCCTGCTCTCGGATTCGTTCTGGGATAAAGGTATCGAACCAATTTTTCCCGATGATTTCCGTTATCGGATATCCAAGAAGGTCTGCGGTCTTCTTGTTGATCAACCGGACGGTTTGATCGGTATTGAGCTCGATAATCATTATTTCGACGATATCAAGATATTGTTGAAATAAATCCTGTTCTATTCTGGCTACTAGCGATTGGTTACTCGAATCTGGTCGTAATTTCTTTTTTTGTTTCATATCCAAAATCAATTTCTCCTAGCCTTATTATGATTTACGTTTATAGATATAGCAAAACCGAAAATCCCGAAAAAGAAGGTTGGCAACCATAAGGTTATTTTCGGTATTTCGGTTCGATATTTGGGATATATCAGGTTCTCCCGCGACTTTAATCGAGCGAGAACGCTTTTTCAGTAAATAGTTTTACACAGGCTTCTACGGCGGTATCGTCATAGAGAATTCCTTTATTCTTTTTAATTTCGTCTAATGCGATATCGATGCCTAGCGCCGGGCGATATGGTCGATGCGTAGCCATTGCTTCGACCACATCCGCTACGGCGATGATTTTCGATTCTAACAGAATTTGATCGGATTTCAGAGCATTCGGATACCCGGACCCGTTTAGTCGTTCATGGTGTTCTAACACTATCCGGGCAATCGGCCAGGGAAATTCGATATCTTTTAATACATTATATCCTCCTTCTGAATGTGTTTTAATCAGTTCAAATTCTATGGTAGACAATTTCGTTGGCTTGGTTAGAATTTCGGCGGGAATATAGATTTTCCCGATATCATGAATCGTTCCGGCTATGCGGATTCCTTCGATTTGCTCTTTGGATAATTTCATTTCAGTAGCAATCGCCCGGGCAAGATTGGCTACTCGTCGTTGATGCCCAGCCGTATAAGGATCGCGCATTTCCGTTGCTGAAGCTAAAACATGAATTGTTCCCCCCATCGCTTTTCGTAAATTAGTTACACTATGCTGCAGTTCCGTTTCAGCTCGTTTCTGTGCCGTGATATCGCGAAAACTCCATACCCGCCCAATAATATTATCGCCAATCCGCTGCGGCCGCGAATAGCGCTCAAATACTTTGCCATCAGTAAATTCCAGTATATCATGACTTTCTTGTTCTGGATTCGCATAAAGATAATGGACTTTATCCAAGAACTGCGCCGGTTCCTTAAGTTGGTCAATAAGATAATCGAATAAAATCCGGTTGTCGTTGGCATCTACCATCGATTTAGGGATATTCCATAAATCGAGAAACTTCTGGTTATAACTTGAGACTCGACCTTGTCGGTTAATCACCAGGATTCCATCGGTGGTCGATTCCAGGGTCGCATGAAACAGCGATACTGATTGCCGGAGATTCTCACCGGTACGCTTATGTTCTTCAATTTCTTTGATTAGCTCGGCTTTCTGTGAGAAAAAGGTATTGATTAATTGGGCAATAATACCAAATTCCGTTTTATCGTTACAGAGCGGGGCGATAAGATTCGGATTATCCGATTTTAAACTTCGAGATACCAAACCAATCGGTATGCTTACCCATCGAGTTAGGAAAAACAATAAGATAAAAATCAGAATAATCGAAAACATAAATAATAAGATGATTATTTTTCTCGAGGAACGGCTATATTCTTTGAGCATAAGCGATTCGCTTTGAATGGAAATCTGCATTGCGGGTCGGTTATCCCATCCGTACAAAATCCGATAGAATCGGAATTTACCTTCTTCCTGTTTAACGTGGTTGTCTATGGTGCCATCTGGCTGATAAGGAATCAGACTTAGTTTGCTTTCGGATAAATCCGCTAGTTCCTTAAGGTAGGATGAAGTCCAGAACCGGCCAGCGAAAAAATATCCTTGCGCCGGCGTTTTTCGGGCTTGGTCTGAAGTAGGATGAATCGATGCACCGTGAATTTCCAATAACCCGCTGGGGGTATTGATAAAGAAATGAATTAATGGATTTTTACTAAAAAGATGGGAATATATTGCTCGCGGTAAGGGTAAATCCCTACCAATCTGGATATCCGGATTATGGATCGTATAAATCAATTTCCATTGTGGATTATATACCCAAACGACATCGGTTTTATAGGTGGCTAAACTCGATTCGATATTTTGTTTTGCCCATCGCTTATCACCAGTAGCTACAAACTGTACCATTTCATCCCAATACGTATAGTCATACGCGAGAGCGGCCAATTGAGTATCTTTTAAAATCATAATTTTATCGAAGAATTGTTCCTTGCTTGCAATCCGCTCGTAAAATAGCAACTCTGTCCGATTTTGCTCAAAGATATTGAAGGCAATTAACGCAACAATGAAAATAATACAGATGAATATAAGTAATAGAATAAGTTTGGTTTGAATGCGTAAGATCATAGTTAAATTGGGTTTAATGGGTTATTTAAATATATTATTTTAGGTTATGTATCGTATTGCTTTTTCCGTTTCTGAGCATACATCTCTCGATCGGCCTGGTCTAAAAGCTCTTCAATCGTAACGGGATTATCCGGCTTATATTGGGCAATCCCGACACTGATCGATAGTTGATATGATCGAGTCCCATGGATATTCTGGGCAGTAATATTCTCCTGTAATCGATTGAGAATCATATCGTGACTTTTATCCAGTGTTTCAATAGCTAAGCCGACAAACTCGTCACCACCGATTCGGGCAATTACATCTGAAGCCCGGAATGTATTTCTCAGAACTGAAGCGGTCTCAATTAAAGCGCGGTCACCCTCTTTATGTCCCAAGGTATCGTTAATCCATTTCATTTTATCTACGTCAGTATAAATCAAGCATAATTCTTGTTTCAATCGGTCGGCTATTTTTAACTGCTGTGCGGCTAAGGTCATAAAACCACGCCGATTATATAATCCGGTTAATTCATCGGTAAGCGATAATTCGCGCAAGGTTTCTTCCATTTTTTTCCGATCGGTGATGTCGGTAATAAATCCTTCTAGATTGATTAATTCACCTTGGGTATTATAGATACCGCGCCCTTGTTCGAGAACCCATTTCGGAGACCCTCGTGCGTCGAGAATGCGATAGATAAGTTTAAACTGCTGT
>JBHGBB010000183.1:0-7768 GCA_041946755.1 bacterium
ACATTATATTGATAAATATGAATAACATAGTTATTTTTAGTAAAAATAATACTTCCAGAATTATCCCAAAACGTAGGTAATCTCGATATCGGTTTCGAGATATCGTCCTGCCAATATGCTCTTCCAGCAAACTGCTTTCGATCCTGCCCGGCTTTAATCGCTTCTTCTTTACTGCCATATTTCACGATATCAATTCCTATGAAATTGCCTGCCGTATCTATTGACTCATATCGCCTTCCCAAAACCATCGTATTATTATCACTCGCCCAGATGCTATCAGCCTGGGTTATCATCGAGTATCCAGATAAGATAGGTTTAATCGGCTCCTGAATAATTTCAGTCATTTCTACCTCAGAGAGTTGAGTTGATCGAACTCGCTCAATCATCTCTTTTATTTCCGGCTGCGCGATTTTCTCGATCTTATTAATCATTTTTTGTACAATTTGCGAAACCAATGGTTTCTCTAATTCCATAACTCCCCGTACTGCTGCTCTCACGCCAACATTATTTTTTACAAATACCATATAAATATCTTTATCTTCCGATCCACTTTTTTCGGCAATACTTTGCGGGGAAACATTTACCCAAGAATGATCGCCTAGAACCGGACCACTAAAAGAACCGTATACCCAATTGTGGGTAATTCCACTGGTTTCGAGTATCGCTTCCGTCGGAGAATCATAAACGACTAGATAATAATAAATCTCTCGTTGTTTCCCATTAATGGTGGTTACCCAAGTTTGGGCAAAATCACTACCGCTTTTTAATGTATACCCCGGGATATCTTCACTTTTTAGAAACACCTGCGGTGCTATCACATTCTGTTTCAAAGATACGGCATAACCAGAAACTGCTAACAAACCAATACAAATACTTAACATTATTATCATTTTGTAAATAAGGTTCTTTATTTGCATAATCGATATTCCTCCGAGGAAAATATAATAATTGAAATTCATTTATTATTATTTTATATTGTTTGCAATTGCTGAAATTAATTTTGAAAAGATAGAGGTATCAAGATTCTTCTCAATACTATGTTGATAAATATGGATTGCATAATTCCTTTTTGTAAAAACAATACTACCTGATTCTTTCCACCATTTAGGAAAACTGGGGATTGGTTTTGAGATATCATCGAGATACAATCCAGTAATTGCTAGTTTCGCCTGTTCTTTTCCAGCCCTAATCGCTTCTTCATTACTGCTTAATTTTGCAATGTCTATTCCAATAGTATTTTTTCTAGTATCTTTTAATTCTTCGCGTCTTCCTAATACCATAGTATCAGTGTTAATAGTCCAAATACTATCACTTTCAGTAACCAGTGAATATCCTGATAATGGAATTTCTTGAACAACCATACTAAATTCCCGATTGGTAATTTGTGATTTTCTTGCTTGATTTAACCTATTCTTAATTTCCGGTTGTTCAACTTTATTAATTTTATCGATTAACAAATTGGTAATTTGTACTACTCTTATCTTTTTTTTAAATTCTGGCATATCACCTCTTATTTCAATAAACCCGCCTACGTTATCTTTCACAAAATATAGTGCTGTGCCATACGAATTACTATGAAACCATGATTTGTCTCCCAGAACACATCCAAAGAATCCTCCATAAGAAAAAATAGCTGCTACACTGCGCATTCTAAGGGCATTTCCTAGAATCGCCTTGCTAGATGAATTGTATATTGATATACCGATAGAAAGGTCAACCGTTTTATTATCAATCGTTGTATTCCAATCCTGGCTGTATTTGTCATTATGCTTTAAAACGAAATCTTGTAACTCATTACTTTTAAGTAATACTTGCGCAGCGATAGAATCTTTATTAGATAATTCTACTCCGAAACTAAAACTATATAGCAATAACCATAGGCACATAAAACATATTATTGAAATAAAATAATTACATTTATATGGGTACATAAAAGCCTCCTCTATTTATTTACCAAGTTAGTTTTGCATCTACCTCTGTATAATTATATGGTGTTTGTGGGTTCCAAGTTCCGGGAGGAATTGTTATAGCAAATAAATCATTTTTGTAACTAACATCCATATCTTCCCTAACTGGAACTCTCGTATTATTTGTATCATCGTTATATGCCAAACGAACACATGCATCATAAACATAACCGTCGTACCATCCAACTTGATGAAAGCTCCATGCTCCATCATCCCAACTCGGATTGCCAACAGGATCAATTGGTTTATAACCAAATGGACCCACAATTCTCCTGACAGAGATATTACTGACACCCAAAGCATTATTGAATACTTGAACAGTAGCGGACATATCCTGACAATCCGCCCAATTATCATTAAGGAATTTTTTTAGATGAAAAACATGCTCTATCCAGGATGCATGAGTATCATTAGGGGTGTAATTTTTTCCTATATTCCAATAAGCCCCTCGAGTAATAGAATCTACTGCTAACGAACTGGATGTTGCCTCAGCAGCCCAAACGCATGCTTTATCCAAAACCTCGGTCCAAGGGGTAGCCATTGGCGCTTGCGGAGTAGCTAAGGTAACATAAATTTTATGCGGCCCGGTATATCCTAGAGCCGGAAAATTAACATTATCGATATACCGCCAATTGGTACCATCCGTGCTAAACTTCCAATAATAATTTATGGTTGTTATACAAACATAATTCGGTAAGGTCCCGCTAGAGGTTATCCCAGAGATATTGGTCGTCATCGCTGAAATACTAGCGGTTTTCAGTGCATCAAATGTATTTGACCCGCTATCGTCCGCTTTGATATATACCGTTACCGGTAAAGGCAATGTAGTTGATATCGCGAATTTACCGGTCATGGTTATTGCATTATTTTTCGTATAGCACACCGGATCATTTCTAGCAGGATTAGTTTCGCCGGACCATGCGGTATCAGAAATTATAGTGGTATTGCATTGAATGGTATGATCTCCGGTAAAATTTATATCTAATATTTTCATATTGAATATAATAATTTTTTTCGGTGTTGATTTCGCAACTTTACCAGCTCTAATATATTCCACATGAATATATCCATCACCTTCTCCTAAGCCTGCGGTAAAAAGTGTTGTATTTATATCAGCGGAAATTAATGGAGTAAATTCACCTTTACACCCTTCAGTTTGGCTATCCAATGACCAAGAGTATCCAGAAATTGCTGGATTTATTGCTTCTGGAGGTGTTACTGTCGCGGTCAATGGTAGGGTATTTTTTACAGCCATTGATTGCGGCCAAGAGGTTGGCTGGCTGATTTCAACCTTAAATACCACAATGGTTATCGACCTGGTAGCATCCGGGTCATCCGCCATCCCCGGAGTATCTTTAAACGTCCAGGTCAAGGTATATACTCCCGGGGTAGTTAAATAGAAATTCCCCGGTGGATAATAATAGGTATCATTGGGATACCGAGTAGTACTTGCGCTCGGTTGCCCATTCTCAGCATAGGTTACTACCACCTGACTATCCGAATCACACCCATATCCGGCAGAGATATGATTATCGGATAACCAATCATATAAATGATATGGCGGCGGTTGCGTAGTATCCGTCTGCGGATGCACCGGCTCATAAAAGGTGCTATCATCAACCATCGTTCCATTTTGATAGATATGTCCCGGCTGCATTAATGGTTGAACGATATAGGTGGTTTCCGGTACCCAGAGATGTAAGGTAAATGATTTTAAAGTACTTCCATCATCATAATAGTTTGGGGTACCGGTATCATTCCAGTTGGCAGTAACCGTATAAATCCCTGTAGTATTCACAAAATAGTTTTGCCAGGAACCACTGTAATTATCCGCTACGGTATTGATGGCTACGGTTGGATTACCATAGATATCAAAGGTAGTGATATGCCGTTCATCGGAATCATAGCCATAGGTTAAGGTTATTTCCATATCCTCGAGATACTCGGTGAGGAGTTGACTTCCGGTAAACTGGCGCCAGAGTTGCGTTGTTACAATCGATTGGCCATTACGGATAATATCTCCAGGAAGCAGATTCGGTGGTTGATGATACGTCGTCACCGGAATCCACAGATGTAAGGTAAACGATCGGGTCGTAGTACCATCATCAAAATAACTCGGAGGGCCCCCATCATACCATTGGGCGGTAGCAGGATATACCCCAGCAGTAGACACCATAGCGGCTTGCCAATACCCACCAATATTATCCACTACCGTATCGATCGAGATCGTTTCATTCCCAAATACATTATACCATTTAATCTGCCGTTCATCTTCATCATAGCCATCGGTATAATCGATTCCCATCCCGTCCAGATACTTGCTAATCAATTGTGCGGCGGTAAACTGACACCAGAGGTTCTGCCCTAGAATCGATTGCCCGTTATAGAGAATAGTACAATTGGTAAAATTCGGCTGCCGGAAATAGGTCGTTTCCGGTACCCAGAGCCGAACCGTAAAATAGGCATATACCGGTTCATCATTACGACTTGATATCGCCGGATTATCATCCCATTTCGCCTGCGCGAGATAGAGTCCAGGGGTATTCATTGAAAAATTCGTTGCCGGAAAGGTTACCTGCAGCGAATTATCCCACTCCTGCCAATCACCGGTGGTTATGACCGTATAATCAGGATACTGATAATAGCCAATAACATGATCCAAATCCCCACCACCAACAGTATATATACCATGATTTGCCACATATGTACTGATACTCGAATATGGTGTTGAAAACTGTTCACAGATAATCGTGATGGGTATTTCTTGAGCAAATTCAAAAGATCCCGGTGTTATGGGATCCGGTAATGCGGTATATTCTACCCAACTCGAATCCGTACCTAACGGTGGTGACGCAAAAGTACCCGAAACACTGAGGATGCTCAGCAGAATTATGAATAGATATAATGGGTACAGGTTATATGATTTCATTATGGGGTACTCCTGACCTGCGCTAGTCTCATCCCGCTAAACGGCATCGGGGCGTTGACCAACACAGCAACTGGGATAGTAGTCGATATCCCCCATAAATTCCGAATACATTTCACCGCTTCGGTATCGGTATACTTGGTTAACATTTCATTAATCGCCATATTGAATCGGGTGGTATCTCCCGATTGGACATAACAGCGCGCTTGACCGAACAATGCTCCCACCCGCATTAAATGCGTTATCCGGTCCGGAGGTTCGGTTTCCGGATACGTATTCAGAATAAACTCAAATTTCGTTAAGGCTTCGGGATATTGGCCTAATTCCAGTTCACCCCGGCCGATTAAATAATGGGATAACGCCATATCTACGGTTACTTCGGGATAGGTTTCTATTACTGCTTGCGCGCCGGTAATCATCGAGTAATAATCATGTGTCCAGAAAGAGGTCTCCGCATGCATGGCCATCGCCCGGGACTGGATACGACGCTCTACTTTCGGATAGATGGTCTGGACTTTAACCAGCTCTGCACGGACCGAATCCCAGGAATACATCCGATTACTGGCTAATTCGAAAATCACCCCGGCATATTCTAAATGCGCTGCCGGGGCTATGGTACTATCGCTATAGCTGTCGATAATCTTCTGATACGATTTGGCGGTCTTAAATAACCGGTCGGTTCGATATTCGGATAACGCATGCTGGCAATCGGCAAGCTGTTTGGTCGCGGCAGCGACTTCGGCTCCTGCCGGGGATGTCCGCAGATATTCACTTAATACATCTACCGCAGCCGTGAGCAAGTTGAGTTTACTCGCGGGATCCAGTTGTTTCGCCTGTTTTAACCGCCAGTATTGGGTTACATAGGTTTTCCCGAGATTATAGCGGGAATATTCCGCATAAACTGAACCGGGGTCCCAGGCAATCGCTTGCGCAAAATAGGGGATTGCCGGCGCTAATCCATAAGGGTCGCTGGCTGAGGCATTTAAGATGATTGATAATCCCCGATTATATGCCGTCTCGGCACTACTCCGGGTTTGGGTAGAAGCTTCGGTTACCGCAAGCCGATATTCCGAATCCTGTAATGGTAAGTTCATCGATTTCGCTTGGTCGACGGAAATATCTTTGGTAATAATATAGGCATCGGGATACCCCATCGATTTGGCAAGTGCTAAGGTGGTAGAACAGTCACTTTTGGTTGGCCAGGGACCGGCGATAACCCGCCATTTACCGGTGCCGGTCGATTCGAGAACGATATTCGATATCCCATGACTGAGTACCTGTTTCTGGATTTGAAGTGCTTCATTCGCAGTGGTGCGGGATGCAATTTGCACCCGGTAAATCGCAACGGCATTATCCCCATTAATCAGATATGATGCGGGATACCCAAGAACTACTAAGGAAATTGAAAAAAGAAGAAAGATTACAACAGGGCAATACCTGTGAGGATGGGACATAATAGATACCCTCCATTATTTTCTGTTGACTCTTGCGAGTATAGACCTTTTTAAGACACCTTGTCAAGCACAATCGCACGAATTAACGAAAAAAAATGATTTTTATTCTTATGGTTAGGAGTATTGAACAGTTAATATATTTCAAAAATGAATTTTGAATAATACAAATTAATTATTTTACACAAGTTTATCTCTTCGTGTTAAAATTTTTGTTTATAACTAAGGTTGCGGATTATCGTTCTATATCGCAGTAATCGATATAGAATTGCCGGAATCAATTATTTAGAATATGCAAATCGTTATCGCGCCGAATGCATTTAAAGAATGTTTAAGTTCACCGGAAGTAGCTGATGCGATTGCTGCCGGAATCCATCGGGTTTTCCCGGAAGCTACCTTGATTAAAATCCCGTTTGCTGATGGCGGCGATGGGACCGTTGAAGCCCTGGTTACCGCAACCCAAGGAGAATTCCGGTCGGTTAAAGTCACCGACCCGGTAGGGAACCGGATCATCGCAGCGTTTGGTATCCTCGGCGACCGGAAAACTGCAGTAATCGAAATGGCAGCGGCTTCCGGATTGCGATTAGTTCCCCCGGAGAAACGGAATCCGATGCTAACTTCGACTTATGGCACCGGTGAATTGATTAAAGCCGCCTTAGATGAAGGGGCAACCAAACTGATTATCGGGATTGGCGGTAGTGCAACTACCGATGCCGGTACCGGGATGGCGATGGCGTTAGGTGCGAAACTCCTGGCTGATGATGGGTTACCGATCGGATATGGCGGAAAAGCGTTATCCAACTTATCGAGAATAGATTTAACCGCACTCGATCCCAGAATAAAACATACCAAAGTCGAAGTCGCTTGCGATGTCGATATCCCTTTAACCGGAGATACCGGGACCGCGAAAATATATGCGCCCCAAAAAGGCGCTACCCCGGAAATGGTCGAAATCTTAGAACAGAATATGGTCCATTTTACCAAAATCGTATCCCGGGATTTGCACCTCAATGTAAATGATATTCCGGGAGCCGGTGCTGCCGGTGGATTAGGTGCGGGGTTGGTAGCGTTTCTCAATGCGGAATTAAAACCGGGGATCGATATTGTTATCGAAGCTACCGGATTAGTTGACCGAATTCAAGAAGCGGATTTGGTGATTACCGGGGAAGGGAAACTCGATGCCCAGACTGCGCAAGGGAAGGCGCCGATAGGGGTTGCCCGGGTAGCCAAACAGTTCGAGATACCGGTAATCGCAATCGGTGGGTCGGTAGCAGCCGATGCGAAAGTATTGCATGAGCATGGTATCGATAAATTATATGGGTTACTCTGTCCGCCGATGACACTCGAATATGCGATGCAACATGCCCGGGAATTATTGGCGGATAAAGCGGAAGAAATCATACACCTTTTCTCAATTGAGAAAA
>JBHGBB010000184.1:0-7646 GCA_041946755.1 bacterium
GAGTTAACTTATTATTTTAGAATGTATTGTAATGAGATCCCATTACGCTTTAACGGGGTTATGATTTGAGAGAAATCACCTAACAGCGATTCGAAAAACGATTTGAATCGCGGTCGAGAGGTAACCACACTCGGCTCCCCTTGGATCCCGGCTAATTTCGCTGCCCGGTCGATAGCGGTTTCTAAATTGCCGAGACTATCGATTAATCCGAATTCTTTTGCCTGTTCGCCGGAATACACCTTGCCATTAGCCAGTTGTTTGATATAGGTTTCTATCTCTTCGTTAGAAACCGCAATACGTTGGGCAAGAGGCAAATCGGCTTGTGTTTTCTTTTTTGCCAAGATAATTTTTCGGACCGCTTCTTTCCGATTCTCGATTACCACACCGCAGAATTGTTTCTGTACACTATCGATTAATTCCTGCAGATAAGCTTGCTCTTCTTTAGTCATCTGCCGGGTCATAGAGCCGGTATCTTTAAACTGCCCGCTTTTGATAGTATTAAACTGCAATCCGATTTTATTGCTTAATCCTTCGATATTAAACATTTCCATGACTACCCCGATACTGCCGGTTAGGGTACCGGGATTGGCTACAATTTCGTTACTGGCGCATGCGACATAATACGCTCCGGATGCTCCGACATCCGCCATCGAGGTAACGATAATTTTCCCATTTTTTCGTAGTTTTTTAACTTCCTGATATATCTCTTGGGAAGCGCCGACCGAGCCGCCGGGACTATCCATCCGTAAGACGATGGCTTTAACTGTCGAACTATCTTTATATTTATGTAATAAATCGATGTAAGGGGCAGAATTATATATCGGGCCGACAATTTCAATAACCGCAACCTTTTTCATACTTAGCGACGGCGTTTCTTCTCCACTTAGCATGAGCACCGTTAAACCGAGTGCTACTAATGCGGCCACTAATAAAAATGCAAATAATATCCCGCCAATAATCCACCATTTCTTTTTCATAATAAAATTCCTCCTCTAAATAGCGTACTCGTTTTTGCCTATATTGTCAAGCGCAATATTGTTGGGTATAATAAAGACCATAAATAGAGACCATTCCGAATGTCGAATATCAAAATTCGAAATAAATTCAGCGTTTAAAGTATATGCGAATATTAAATTACTCGGTTACCAAAGAACGAAACCGGTTATTACCTTTACTCAAACCGCGGGAAGCGCTGGATGCGAAAACCACGAAAACCGTTCAGCGGATTATTGATGCGGTGCGGAAAGATAAAGATAAAGCGGTTATCCGGTATACCCAACAGTTCGATGGCGCGATCTTGACTCCGCGCGAGTTGAAAGTAACTCAAAAAGAGCTCAATTTCTGCTATGAGCATGTAACCGGCGCATTTATCCGTGCGGCTGAATTTGCCATTAAAAATATTACGGCGTTCCATAAGAAACAACTCCGGAAATCATGGTCGTATTCCCCTCAGGCAGGAATAGAACTCGGCCAGATATTTCAGCCGATCGAGAAAATAGGAGTCTATGTTCCGGGAGGTACCGCACCGCTGGTTTCGAGTTTATTGATGAGTGTTATTCCCGCGCAGGTTGCCGGCTGTTCCCGCATCATTGTTGCTACTCCCCCTGATAAAGAGAAAAAGATTAATCCCTATATGCTGGTTGCCGCGGATTTATTAGGATTAACTGAGATCTATAAAGTCGGGGGCGCACAAGCGATCGCGGCGTTAGCTTATGGCACTAAAACCATCCCCGCAGTAGATAAAATCGTCGGACCGGGGAATAAATATGTTATGATGGCGAAAAAGCTGGTGTATGGCAAAGTTGATATCGATTCTTTAGCCGGGCCTAGTGAGATAATGGTTATTGCCGATGAGACCGCGATACCGGAATATGTGGCCGCGGATTTATTATCGCAAGCGGAACATCAATATGATTCCCGGTCGATATTAGTTACTGATTGTGCCGAACTCGGGCAGGCGGTGAAATATCAACTCAGCAAACAAATCCTTAAACTAAAACGGCGGAAATATGCCGAATATTCACTTCAATATCATGGCTGCATTATCATCGTTCTGAATTTAGAGCAAGCGGTCGAATTAGCCAACCTCATGGCACCGGAACATTTAGAGGTTATGACAGCGAATCCGGATAAGCTGATCCCGAAACTTAAACATGCGGGCTCGATTTTTCTTGGCAAATATACTCCGGAGCCAATTGGGGATTATATTGCCGGACCGAACCATGTGCTACCTACCGGCGGTACCGCCCGATTTTCGTCGGGATTGAATGTCGATGAATTCCTGAAACGGTCGAATATCATTAGGTATTCCAATGAAGCGCTAAACGAGACCGCGAAATTCGCTACTGAACTGGCTGAAATCGAAGGCCTCGATGCCCATGCCAGAAGTGTTAATATTCGATTGAATCTATAGTTTGGTGCCAACCTTCAAGCTTTCAAGACGATTGATTATTCCTTAAAAACTTCCATCGTTTCAAATCGGCTTAATTCTACCGGGACGAATCCATTGGCGGTTATTGATTGCGCATAAATATCGATATTAGAAGCACTGTAATTCCTTCGATCAATCCAGGCGATAATTGCACCACTGCCACCATCACTCACTGGCGTTGGTAACGCTTGGTCACCAGCGGTGCTTATTGCTACTCCGTTGAGGGTCCATAGGGAAACACCATTAGCATTAACACGTTGTGCATAAATATTCGTTCCACTACCATTTCGCCCATCATTCCAAACAATAATTGCACCGCCATTATTATCACTTATTAACCCAGGATAATGTTGGCCATTGGCTGCAGTACATATGGCAAGACCATTTATGCTCCATTGGGGAACGCCACTAGCATTAATCCGTTGTGCATAAATATCCGATCTATCATCATTCCAAGTAATTATTGTCCCACTACTGCCATCACTAACTAGCATCGGTGAATTTTGGTCATTTGCTGTGGAGCAGACAGCGACGCCATTAGCGGTCCATTGGGGGACGCCATTGGCGTTAATGCGCTGTGCATAAATATCATTATTACCGTTCCGATCATCATACCACGTGATAATTGCACCGCCACTGTCGTCACTAACGATCATTGGGTATTGTTCGCTGCCGGAAGTGGTACATATAGCAATTCCATTACTTGTCCATTGAGCAAATCCACTGGAATCAATCCGCTGTGCATAAATATCTTTACCGCCTTTTCGTGTATCTTGCCAAGTGAGTATAGCGCCATGGTTTCCATCACTTGTTAGGGTGGGAAATCCTGGAAAAGTTCCTGTAGTGCAAACCGCTACTCCGTTCGGTGTCCATAAAGAGTTACCATTGGAATCAAGCCGTTGCGCACAAATATCCATATAGAACCAAGTAATTATTGCACCACCGTTACCATCACTAATTATCTGTGGATAATATTGAGGATACGCAGAAGTACAGACGGCAACACCATTTGTTGTCCATAGAGAAATACTACCAGCATTAATTCGTTGAGCATAAATCCCTTTAGCGGTTAAACGATGGTCTTCCCACGTGATAATTGCGCCTCCACTAGAATCACTTACTATAGTTGGGTAATCTTGGTCTTGTAGGGCAGTACAAACCGCTACACCGTTTAAGGTCCACTGGAAAACACCATTCGCATCAACTCGCTGCGCATAAATATTACCCCCTTGCGTAGTAGTATCTCGAAAATCCCGCCAGGTAATAATTGCACCACCATTACCATCGGTCGCTATTGCCGGAAATTTCTGTTCCGTAGTAGCAGTACATACGGGAACATCACCGGGGATATTCCAGGCTAACGCTGTATTCGATAAAACTCCAATTACCAATAAGTAAAGAAGAATCTGAAAACTAGGAGCTATTATTCTATATAAACTATGACGCATTGTTGTCTTTCCCTTTCAGTTAAAGTTTTTAGATATTAATATAAGGCAAGATTCTAATATATTGTTTTGCATGTTGTCAAATCAAAATGTGGATAAATTATCTAATAAATCATAGACACTATCAGAGGTTTTTATTGAAGTATATTGATTATGTTTTTATATTCAACCAAACTTGTATGTTGTCATTATCCGGAATATAACCCTCTGAATAATTCTTTTCCATTTGGTAAAGAATTATTCTGTATAGAAAATATACACTTTCGATAATCTTTTTCCATTTGGCAAAAGATTATTTCGGTTCGGAATCGATTTGATTGACCAAAATCCATCCAGAAGAACCATGCTCATCGTTTACAACCTTTTCTTAAGTTGTTAATATCTATCTTGTATATTGTATCTATTAAAGTTACTGCATTCTTGTTCTATCAATGATTATATCCAACCTATTCCTATCGAATTTCAGTGGTATATCCGGTTATCATCGGTAAACATGTGAATAGACACCGGAATTGTACCGAACGAGATCGATCTCGTTCGGTGCAACTCCGGTGGAAAAGAATTAAGTATCAAGTATAAAAGACAAAGTCCTAGAATACGTATTAATTATAAAATTTCTATAGTAAATACTGTGTATAAATATAAAATTCAAAACAAGCTATATCTGATTGACAAGATAGGCATTGTTGGCTAAACTTTTTATATTATCGGAAAGGAACTATAGATTCTATGCAAAAACAGCGGCAGAATCTTTTTTTATGTGTAGTATGTTTAACTCTCATTTCCATGTTCATCTCGCAAACTCATGCCGGAGTCCCAGAGATGCGGTCGTTATATGTCTATAGCTGGGGCAGCGAAACATTTCTAAATTGGACTGAAGTTTCTACGCTGGTTAATATCGCGCGAACCTATAACTATAACGCGATTGTCCCGGAAGTCAGAAAATGCGGTGATGCCTATTATACTTCACTCTATGAACCGCGAGCGAATAATCCTGCGGTAAACGATCCGAATCCGACTTTCGATGCGTTATCGGCCATGATTCAATATGCCCATGATACTTCCGGTGGGAAGAAATATATCGAGGTACATGCCTGGATGGTCGCCGACCGGATTTGGAAAGGTTCGTTAAGCAGTACTCCTAGCGGGCATATATTTAGAACCCATCCGGAATATATGATGTATGATAATACCGGAGCGACTTCCAATTCCGAAGGGACTTATATCGATCCGGGAATACCTGCAGTGCAAGAATATCAGCATAAAGTTTGGATGGATGTGGTCCAGCGATATAATATCGATGGAATAGTCCTTGATTATATCCGGTATCCGGGGAATACCTGGAGTTATAATACCATTAGTATTGCCCGATTTAATAAACTCTATAGTCGAACCGGTACTCCCAGTATATCAGATGACCAATTCGACCAATTCCGCAGAGATAATATTACCGCCATGGTAAAAAAGCTCTATGCAAACACTATCGCATTAAAACCCAATGTTGAAGTATCAATCTGTGCTATTCCTTGGGGATATACTACCACCGATTTCTATGAATCGTCAGCGTATAACGATGTATTCCAGGATTGGAAACAATTTATGGAAGGGCATTTTCTGGATTATCTCTCGCCGATGATCTATGATCCGGATGCGACCGCATCCCGTGCTGCTCGGTATCGGAACTGGAATCTAGCGTGTATGAATTGGAGCGGCGGCCGGCATGTTTATGTTTTGCAAGGTAGTTATATGAATTCGATTACTGAAAACTATAACCAACTTTATTATTCCCGGAACACCGCGCATCTCCAAGGTCTGCAGATATATCGGTATGGCTATGCGACCTACGACGGCGGCAGTCAGGATTTAGCGCTGTATGCCTATTTAACTACCAAACTTTTCCCGGATTATGTTTCGACCCCGGATATGCCATGGAAAACCGCGCCAACTACCGGAATATTTAAAGGCACCATAACCTATGGCAATATCACCGTAGATGCAGCAATGGTAAAGTTATGTAACGGTGCAAGTGTGGTGAGTATAACCACCTGCGATGCGACCGGATTTTATGCTTTCTTCGATGTAAATACTGCAAATAAATATAACTTAATAGCCGATGGTACCCGGTGGGGATATTCAATCCGGACGATTTCGAATAATAATGTTACTGCCGGGCAGGTTAAAAATATCGATATCAACCTCTTATACTCGCCATATTTAAATACCTTCGGAGCGTATACCGTTGGCAGCGATAGCACCCACTGGTATTTCGAGAAATATGGCGATGGTACCGGCCCGGGGAATTTAGGATGGCAGAATAGTTTTGCTTCTCAAACCGGAATATTGGTATTCACCCAAACTGCGGGACAGAAAGCGCAGGTATCGCAGATATTTTCGGTTTCTAGTTCGGGTTGGTATACTGCAATTGCAAAAGTAGCCTCTGATGTTACTGATATGAGCAAACGACAGAAAGTATATCTCTATCTACAAGAATTGGATGCTACAACAACTATAGTTACTGATGGAAATCAGGTAGTGCAACCGGCAGCAAGTGGATTAGGTACGGTTAGTACCTGGCGGGATTTGCAGGTTTCATTTTATGCACAAAACACGCTATTAGGAGTTCAATTTGTTGGCATCAATCCAGTCAGTAGTGGGATAACTGGGAAATTATATCTGGATTATCTCTGGGTATATGCAGGAGCCCCGATACCAGCAACTGCGCTGGTGATTAATAATGGTAGTTTCGATGCCGGAACTACCGGCTGGATGCCGGCGATTTATGCTGATGGCACCGGGATGGGAACGTGGAGCCTAATAACATCATGGTATGGGCATACCGGTGTTTTGCAAGGAACCCAATCTGGCGGTGAAAAAGGAAAGTTTAGCCAGATGTTTTCTTTCTCAAGTGCTGGTGCACCGGTCCTCGGTTCGGTTTGGGTATATAGTGCGGGAAGTAACTTGAATTATAGCCAGAAAGTATATTTATATTTATATTGCTATGATAGTGTATTTAGCCAGATAATCGAAAGCGGCAATGCGATATTACAACCCGGAAGATGGCAAACCGGTGAATGGCGAGAATTGAAGTTTGGGTATATCCCATTAACCAAATATAATGCGGTGCAGATTGTCGGAATCAATCCGGCAGCTAATCCAAGTGAAATAATATATTTTGATTCAATATCGGTAAAACAAAATTAGCTACAAAGACACTAAGAACACCAAGATTCACTAAGCTAAATAGCATATAATTTCGTGTTTCTGAGTAGTTTTCGAGTCTTGGTGGCAGATATTGGTGTTAACCAAAAGGAGCAGAACAATGCGTAAAAACATATTAATAGCAATTCTTTTTTTATGTCTATGCAGTGTAAGTATAGTTTCTGCAGTAGAAATAGTAGTCGATAATGCGGTATTAGGCTTTAATCTCAATGGTGAATGGAGTTGTAATACCGGGTCAGTCGATAAATACGGTGCGGATTATTGGTATACCTTATCTACCGTAGCGAAAAAGCCGACTTCTACTGCAACCTGGATTCCGACTTTACCGATCGCAACTACCTATCAGGTCTGGGTTTGGTATCCGCAAGGAGCGAACCGGATTCTTGATGCCCAATATCTGGTATCACATAAAGCTGGAGTAAGTTGTTTTTATACTAACCAAACGATTCATGGCGGGCAATGGTGTTTATTAGGTACCTTTAATTTCGATTCCGGCACCACCGGTAATGTGCAACTCACTAATTTATCGAAAGAGAATGGGAAAGCGGTAT
>JBHGBB010000185.1:0-7644 GCA_041946755.1 bacterium
CTTTCCTGCAGCACCCGCAGGAGCATGGCCTGAGCACCCAGCGGTAGATCCCCGATTTCATCCAGAAAAACCGTTCCGCCATCAGCCTCTTCAATCAATCCCCGACGCATATTCGTCGCTCCGGTAAATGCTCCTTTCACATGGCCGAATAGCTCGGATTCAATCAGCGTTTCCGGGATCGCGCTGCAGTTCACCACCACAAACGGTTTATCCGACCGGGTACTATTAAAATGGATCGCCCGGGCAACCAGTTCTTTTCCGGTACCGCTTTCACCGGTGATTAATACCGTTGACCGGGTTGAACTGACTTTCGCAATCAACTTATAAATATCAACCATTTCATTACTGCTGCCGACAATATTATCGAACCGATATTTCTCTTTCAATCCCTGTTGGAGATGCCGATGCTCGAGCAATAACTGGCGCTGGTCTAACGCCCGCTTAACCCCGATTTTAATCTCATCTATCCGAAACGGTTTGGCAATATAATCATAGGCTCCTTGTTTCAATGCCGAAATAGCACTCTCAATCGTCCCAAATGCGGTCACCATCAAAATACTCGTCTCCGGACTGATTTGTTTAACCGCTTTTAAGACTTCAATCCCATCAATATCCGGCATCTTTATATCCGAAATCACCAATTCGAACCCTTGTTTTCCAATAATCTCTAGCGCTTCCCGACCGGAACAAGCCGTAGTGGTCTGGTATCCTTCTCGATTTAGAATCTCGGCCAAGAGACGACACATTTCTACATCGTCATCAACAATAAGAATCGAAGCTTTATGGTGCATAAAACGCAGTGGTTAGTTGTTAGACTAAAAGCGATAAACTAATTTCCTTCTTTAATGGGGAATTGTATCATAAATTTAGTCCCCTGATTAAGTTGGCTATCTACTGAAATAGTCCCATGATGCTTTTCAACAATATCTTTACATACCGATAAACCTAAACCGGTGCCTTCTCCCGGAGCTTTAGTACTAAAAAATGGGTCGAAAATATGCGGTAGATGCTCCGAACCAATACCTGTTCCCGTATCGATAATCTCAACCAATACCGATTTCATTGGAGTCGTTTGAATACTTGTTCGGAGCGTCAATTCGCCACCATTCGGCATCGCATCCATGGCATTATTGACCAGATTCAAAAATACCTGCTGGAGCTGGTCGGCGTTCCCATTAATATTCAGTAGATTCTCGGCTAATATCGGGATGATTTTAATTCGCTGTTGAATTGACTGCGGTGAAATCAGGGTGATTATTTCTCGAATCAGTTGATTGACCGCCACCGGTGCAAACTCTGCGGTTCGTTCTCGAACGGAATTCAACAGATTCTGGATAATATTCACTACCCGGGTTAACTGCTTTTCGATAATATCTATCCTCCCGATAGTCGCCATATCGGACTGATATTGCTCTCGGAGCAACTGGATATGCCCGGAAATAGCGCCTAGCGGAGTACCTACTTCATGGGCAATCGTTGCAGCTACCTGGCCTAAAGTCGCTAATTTCTCTGCATCGATTTGCCGCCGAATTAAAGCTACCAGCAGCGAATGTGCCCGCTGCAGCATTTCATTCTGCCGTTCGAGTTCAGCGGTCGTTTCGCGAACCTTATTCTGTAATTCAATATTAAATTGTTGAACCTGGGCGAGTAATTGCTTCCGTTCCTGCTCGACCTGAGCCAATCGAGTTACCATGCGATTGAAATTCTCGCCTAAATATCCCAATTCATCTTTACTGGCAATTTTAACTTCCGCTGGAAGATGATTGGTCTCGACCTCGCCCATCGCCCGGACTAACATGCGAATTGGCCGATTTACCGTACGATGGAGGTAATACGATAATAACGGAACAATAACCAACAAGGTGATAAATGTAATCTGATAGGATTGCCGCTGCTGCTTCTGTAATAACTTATCCATTTCATCAAAGGTTGATTGGATTAGAATCGCACCGATAATCTGCCGATGTAAGTGGAGCGGAGCGATTACCTCGAGAATACGGTTGGTTTCTCGATTAGAAACAATGCGACGAATCGTTTCATTCTGTTTCAATTTCTGGATTTCATCGGCTGATATAGAAACAATAGCAGTCGTATCGCTCGCAATCAACACCCGATATCGTTCTTTCACCCCACCCGGTCGGCTCTTTTCACCGGATTCGATAAATAGATAGATATCCATATTGCGAATATGCCGGCGCATCTGGATTAAGTCGAATACTTCCCGCTTCAATAATGCCGGGTCTTCCAACCGCCGTTTACTTTCTATCGTTGCATCGATCTGCCGCGCCAATAACATCGCAGTATCTACTAGACTATCTTCCAGGCTTCTCTGTAGAAACTGCAGATTTAAATAGGTGGAAATCAATAGGAGAAATATAATTACCCCGCTGATAGCAGCGATAATTTTAAGTTGTAGATTTACCTGTTGAATACGCATAACATTAAACCTAATTCGAAATCCAAATATCTAATATCGAAATCCAAATATCTAAACAATATTTAATTATTAAACTCCAAACGAAAACTTAAAACTCCGTTTTGAATATCAAAAATTAGGATTTAGAATTTCGAATGTATCTTTTTGTTTCGGATTTATCTTTTATGAATCCTATCCCTAATATTATTATTGAGATGCTGCTAATAGTCAATCCCAACCAGAAAATAAAGGGCGAAAAGACCCAGTCTACCCGATGTTCACCTAACGGTATCGGTAATGAACGGAATAACTCGTCGGTAATCCCGATCTGCACTCTTTTCCCATCAAGATAGGCTTTCCACCCGGGATAATATAGTTCACTGAAAATTAATTCACCGGGCGTTGCAGATTGCACCCGGAGTTTGATTCGATTCGGAGTATAGGCATCGAACGTTATAATTGCTGAAGTATCCGGTTCCAAACATATCGGTTCATGCGTTACCCAAGCCCGCGGATAAACCGATTTAACCTGATATATTTTCCGCGGTCCATCAGCAACCAGCATCAGTCGGTCATCGTTGAGTGTATCCGGAGAAATAATATATTTGATGTTCAGCCACTGCCAAACCGTTTCGTTGGTAAAACCGGATTGTATCCAGTATTGCTGGTACGAACTCAGAGGAAATGATTGGTATCCATAAACACTCTGGGTCTGAGTAAAAATCCATTTGTTACTAATCATTTCTTTTCCCAGCGGGAGAATGCGATATATATCGGTATCTTGTTTTAGGATATTGATTACCGGGTCTTGTTTAACGTACCGGTAGAAATCAGCCAATTGCATCGCTTGCAGATAGGGTAGATGAGCGGTCCCAAAATCGACAATGAGGATGAGAATAAGGAAAAGATACTTGATAATATTTTCAATGCTGGATTTTGAATTATGTCGTAAACTGCAATAGAAAATACCTAGGGCCGAGAGAAGCATCATGAATATCAGCCGGAATATCGTCATAACCAGATGTTCTTTTTGTTCAGCTAATCCTGAAACAATGAATGACAGAACTATCATTAATATAACTAGGATTAACAGAAGAAGAGTTGCATACCATAGTTTTCTTTTATCATTGATAAGTTTACCTTCCATATCTTTCAATCCCTGAATTCCAGTACCAGCAAGTATCGCTAAAGAAAAAGTAAATAATATCAGGATTTCGGCCGGTACCCGGAGCCATTTTAAACCTGGAAAGAATTGATAAAAGATCGGATAAACCGGATTGAATTTACCGAGTGATAGAAATAGCGAACCGAGCATCAATCCGAAAAAGAACCATAAATATTTCCGCCGGATAGTAATCAATCCGATAATCGCCAAGATAAATGGAAGGACTCCCAGATATTCGCTTAATGTTCTCGGAGCATTAAACCGGCCATAATAGGGCAAATATCCTGCCGGGGAAAGCAATCGGCTGAGATGAAGATATTTACATCCCGGCCCTAATTGAACCTGGTCGCCGAACGGACTTACTATAACCAGACTCAACCATTCTTCCGGCGGATATGAAGCTTCTGTCGCTTCTTGATATGCCAATCCTGCCGACCGGGTCGACCATTGGGAATATTCCGCAAACGGTAGCCATTGCACCGCCGTTATCCCGATCACGAATAATACTAAAAGACCTAGCAACTGCAAGAACTGATTTCGATATGTTGTTCGCCAGACTTGGAATCGGATGAAATAAACGATTCCATATAAACCGATACCCAACCAGGTATAATAACAGATCTGCCAATGGGTCGAAAATATCTGGATGCTAATCGCGATTGCGGTATATAAAAACCAGGATAATTTTTTCCGATGCAATGCTTCGACAAAGAAATAGAATACTACCGGAATTAAAGAAGCCGCGATTAATTTCATGGTATGCCCCGGATATATCAGCGTGATCAGATTCCCGCTAAACATGAACGCGGTTCCGGCAATAATACCTGCGACACGCGCCAAACCTAACGTACGACAAAACCGATAAGTGAAATATCCGGCGATGAAAATATGGATACCATAAATCAAATTAATGGCAATATTTTGCGAGAAGATAATAAGCAATACTATAGTTGGATAGAATAATGCAAAAGAACCATTTGCAAACAGCGGCATCCCGGAATAGATATAGGGATTCCATAATGGAAGCTGTCCTGATTTCAGGAGTTCTACACCCAGCGTATGGAACGGTAGAAATTGCCAGAGATAATCTTCACCATAAAAGATGCTACCGGTAAAAAATAAATAGCAAAATGGAATGAAGGCAAGACCCAGGAATATTATTAATGGCGCTCGTTTATATTTCATAAATATCTATTAAAGCATAAAGGACGACACGGGGTTTGTCTAGCAGATTAAGGTAGAAATATTACTTTTTCTGATTTACACTTTCATTACGGAAATAAAAAAAGCAAAGGTGAATGAGCTATCACCTTTGCTTATTAATCGTAATAAAGAGCTTGAGTATTATTTGGTTTTAAATATCTGGTGCTTATATATATTCGCTAGAACCTCATATCCTGCCGGGCTGGGATGAACGCTATCAATAGCAAATTCTTTTTTTAATACCCCGGTTTCATCAAGAAAATAGGGATATGCATCGATCCATTTCGCGCCATATTTTTCTGCTACTTTCCGTCCCTGTTCATTAAACTTCTGAATCGTTTCATTTTTGGAAGCGAACCCTTCGCGCGCCGGTAAGACCGATACGCACCAGAGTTCGGTTTTCGGTAGATCATGCCGGATTTTCCAAACCAGATATTCATATTGGGCTAACTTGAGTTCGAATGGTGTCCCGGCACTATATGCCAGATCATTAAATGCTATCATAAGAATAATCATTTTCGGATGCAGATTATATACCGTTGATTCCAAACGGTTATATACTCCATAATGCCGGATCCCGCCCATAGTATCCCCGCCGATACCACGATTGATAACTTTCAGATTCGGGAAATATTTTTCTACCGGGAATCGGTGAGTAATCGAATCGCCCAGAAAAACAATTCCACCTTGCAGTTTGGTGATATCTTCTTGTGTAAATTGTTCCATCCGCTTTTTAGTGAAATCTGAAATTTTCTCTTTCCCCGGATTATCCGCTTCCATCGGAACAAATCCTGCCGGTGGTGGCGGTAACCGTTTCGCAACTTTCGTGGTTGAACATGACATAAGCAATATCCATATACCTGATAATAGTATGAGTAGATTTGGTTTCATCATAAATTTATTCCATCTCGATATTTGGTTTAGAGCGTAACGCTTTTTTAGTCGCTAGATATTTCTTTTCAGCCAATATTTTCTCTTTCGCCCGTCGCGACCGCCGTCGTTTCTGCCGCCGGATTTTCTCTCGGGCCTGCTCCTGTGCACTTTTCAATCCCAGCTGTTTCGCTTCAATTTTATCCAGTAATATCCGCCGCGCAAGGAACCGATTTAAAGCTTGCGACCGTTCCTGCTGGCATCTGACCGATAAACCGGTCGGCTGATGAACTAAAACTACACAGGTTGAAGTCTTATTTAGATGTTGGCCGCCTTTCCCGGAAGACCGAATGAACGTTTCGGTAAATTCAGCTTCATTAACTCCAAGCTGTTGCATTCGTTCATCTAATTCTTTTTCTTTAACCGCAGAAACCGGGAAACGTGACATAAAAAAACAGTCCTAAGTCCGAAAGCTTAAGTCCTAAGAGAGTTGAGTATTAACTTAGGACTTAGCTCTATAGACTTAAGACTTTCTGGTTAGAATAATAATATTGCTGCAGCAACAACGGTGGTCCAGAGTCCGTCTTTATGCCCTTCAGCCGATTGAGTAACGTTCCGGGTATGCACGATTTTCCGACTCATTTTCCAAACCTCTTTTCTCGCATCCCAATGGACTTCGCTATCATACTCAATCCCTAACGTCGTTGCTAGCATACAAGCAGCTAAATCTTCTGCATAATCTCCGGCATCATCTCCAGTTTGACCGAACGCATGATGTTCACTCAAATATCCATGCTGGGTTACATCCGCCGGTATGGCTAACCCGACCGAAGCCGCAATCAACCGGTTTGGTTCATTAGTAGCATTTTCACTTAAAACGCAAAAAGTGATTTGGCCGGCCTGTAACTCTTTTACTCCTTGATTCCTGGAAACGATTTTACAGCCTGGTGGGAATATACTCGATACCCGGACAAGATTACATTTTTCGATCTTCGCATCGCGTAATGCTAACTCGAACGATTGTAATTTTTCCCGATGCATCCCGACTCCATGAGTCAGAAATATTCGGGTAGGTACTATTTCCATTCTCGAATCTATGCTCCTTTCAATAAATTATCATTAAATTAAACTATACACAAAATCTCTGATGATGTAAAGAGATATTTTTAGATTATATTCTTATTATAAAATACCCGGGTATAGTTTGACTCAAATATGCTATTTATTCAATTTCGCTATCAATACTTTTGGGAATAAAGCATATACCATAGCCGCTTTTTTTAAATGCTCGATAGCAATATGGTCGGTAGAAGTATGGGCATCAACTTCATTGCCGGGACCGAATCCTATGGTTGGGACTTTAAACATTCCCATAGTCGCTATTCCATTGGTACTGAAAATCCATTTACTGATTTGCGGCTTGGTCCCACGAATTAAAGTTGCAGCTTGGACTCCTGATTGGACCAATGGATGGTTTTCTTCTAGCACCCAAGTAGGAAAATATTTTTCGGTCGGCAATACATATCCGGTATAACTTGGTACCGCATATTTCAGCACCGTAACTTCTGCATCGATATGTTTAATCACTGATTTAATCTCTTTCACTGCCGATTGTTTGGTTTCACCTTTCGTCAACCGCCGGTCGAGATATATGGTGCATTGATTCGGTACCGTATTAATCGATCCGGTTTTACATTCGATTTTGGTCACGACTATCGTTCCTTTACCAAGGAATTTATCCGATTTCAATTTCGCATTGAGTTTTTCTATCCCTTGAATAATCGGCGTCATTTTATAGATCGCATTCACTCCTCGTTCCGGAGCACTGCCATGACAAGAAACACCTTTAGTCGTAACCTGAATTTCCATTCTCCCTCGATGCCCGCGATAAATATCCAGATTAGTTGCTTCTCCTAAAACAATATAGTCCGGTTTCAACCCTGATTTCCCTAAAATATATTGATAGCATAGTCCATCGCAATCTTCTTCC
>JBHGBB010000186.1:0-7580 GCA_041946755.1 bacterium
TTCTCTGCAACTCCGGCACCGGAATTAGCCATTGATCTTGATACCACGTCATTATCAGTTGCCCAGGATGTGTTTTTTGAATTTCTACCTTCACCGTTACAAGATGCGGATATTTCCGGGATTATCTCTGCGGCAATTAATGCTGGCAAGCCGGATAAAGACTGGCAGCTGGCCGGTAAAATCAACCTGAATAATCTCAACTTAAAAATGGGAAAAGACCTGACCTTATCGAATCTAAATGGATTTATCCCTTTAGAATCGGGAGTAACGACTCCCGCTGATTTCTTTCCTTACCGATTCCGGAAAGAAAATTATGATTCCTGGTTAACCGAACTGAAAAAATATGAGGCGGCTAATCGCGCGCAGTTGACAATCGAATCCGCGAATGCAAGTATTATCTCGGCTAAGAATCTGGTTCTATCGCCAACCCTATCGGCTACCGGTGCGATTATTCCTTTAATGAAACTAAATCTATTCGGCGGGACGATTTATGGTCGGGCGTCGACCACCACGGCTGGTGAATATACGGTTATCTTATTACTAAACAATCTGAGTCTAAAACAGGTTTGCGATTCTCAGGATTCGATTCGTGGGATGTTAAGCGGTAGGTTTAATGGCATAATGCTCCTAAATGGAACTGAACTGGGGTTGACCAAACTCCGGGGGATTATTCAGCTGTGGTCGATCCCGTCAAAAGATGAACCGCGGGAGTTTAGCAAACAGTTTCTTGAAAAAGCTGCCGGCCGGAAACTGCCGCCATTATATATCCAGCGGAATTATGATGAGGCGAAGATTACGTTAACTATTCAAGATGGGAACCTGATATTTAATGATTTCTTAATGGTGGGAAGAATGTTCGGCCGGCCGATGACATCGATCGGTATCGATGCTCGCGGAAATAAAGTTTCACTCACTAATTTCTTGGACTGGATGAACGGGCTGGCTTCCGGCACCGGCGGGATTAAAACCGAAATCAAGTAATACCGAGAGATGAAGGAGTAGGGAGGAGGGGGAGAGGGAGGGAAAAGGCCTACTCAATGCAAAATTATCAATTAGCCATATTCCATTTAAAATGAAAACATTATATGGTTAATTTGAATCGTACGTTTTATAACAGTTATGCTATTATTATATTGGTTTTGGCTTTTAGTCTAACAACTAGCAACCAACAACTAACAACTTAAAAAAGGAGGAAGTTTTATGTTCAAACGGAGTTCTTTTTGGTTAATTACTTTATGCTGTGTTTTATTTATCGGGTGCGCGTTTATTACGGTTAATGTATACTTCCCGGAGAAAGATTTGAACCAGGCGTATAGTACTTTAGAAGATGAGCTGATGAAAACCGGGCCGAAAAAAGATGCGCCGGCACCGGCACCGGAGAAGAAGAGTTCGATGCTGCCGATTCAGTTCAATTTAATTCCAGTAGCTTATGCGCAGGAAGATATCCGGAAGACTGATGAGACCGGATTAAGTGCGGATTTGGTCGCGAAAATTAAAGGGAATCCGGAAGTAGTCCAGGCATATCGGAATATGGGCGACCGGCTGGACGATATCAACCGGCTGCGAGATGCGGGAACGGTCGGTGAAGGTACCACCGGCATATTAATCGCTCGGGTAGATGAAGATGCGATTGAAAAGAAAGACCTGAAAAAAATCCGGGATGAAAATGCTGATCGGACCCTGATTATGAAAGGTATGGCGCAAGCGATGATGGAAGTTCGGGCGTTACCGAATACTGATGAGAATCGGAAAAATACCTTAAAACAGGCAACAGAACAGTTTGCTAAACTCCGGGCGGATAAAGCGAAATCCGGCTGGTGGATTCAAACTGCCGATGGGAAATGGAACCAGAAGAAGTAAGAAACAAGTAGCCAGTAGACAGTAGATAGTAGATAGGGAAAACAGATACATTATTAAAGACAGGAGCTAGAAGTTTACCCAACGGATCCGCCTAAGGCGGATTAGCGCAGTTGGGCGAGAAGTAAAAAGATAGAAGAGAGAAGCTAAAAATCAGGAAAACTATTTTTTGTATAGGAGATTTTCAGTATGAATTCCGCAGCGATATTTCCGGGGATATTTATGATACTCTTCTTTTTAATATTCGGGGTGATTGTGTTACTGGGCACGGCGTTTTGGATTTGGATGCTGATCGATTGCATTACTAAAGAAACCGATGAAGGGAATAACCGGCTGATTTGGGTATTAGTCATCGTTTTAATCCATCTGCTTGGCGCGATTATCTATTATTTCGTCCGCAAACAAAAACGGATTGCTTAATATACTGTTTCCTATTTCGAGCATAGAAAGGAACCAAAATTATGGAACAAGGGGCGATATTTTCCGGGATATTTATGATTTTCTTTTTCGGATTTTTTTGTATTTTTGCGTTACTCTGCACCGCGTTTTGGATTTGGATGCTAATCGATTGCGTCACCAAAGAAACCGATGAAGGGAATAACCGGCTGATCTGGATTATTGTTATCGTTCTAACCGGTGCGATTGGCGGGTTAATCTATTACTTCGTACGCCGGCAACCGAGAATAAAGGCTAATCCAACAGCTTAAAATAACTCTATGGCCGATACCGAACATTATATCAAAATTGCGGTACTTGATAATGAAGTCCAGGCTGAAGTTTTAGACGAAATGCTTACCGAACAAGGGATTCCGCATCTTATCCGGAGTTACCATGATTCGGCGTACGACGGCTTATTCCAAATGGGAAAAGGTTGGGGTCGAATCGATGCACCGGAAGAATATAAAAACGATATCCTCGCTATTCTCGAAACCATTAAGGTAGATAATCCGGAACAAACCTAGCATAATAACTTATCGTTCCTGAAAAAGCACTCACAAGCAAACGGAAAGGGATAGTCACGAGATAGATGAAAACATCAATATTCCGGTTTTTTGAAGAAAGCTGTTAATTTCTAGAAGATTTATACCGTGCATAATGAGGTGGCAAGAATAATCCACCTCCGGTGGATTATACATTCTCTGAATAACCGTTCTGCAAACTTTGGAGTGCGAAAGTTCTACTTTCGCTTTCGTATCGGGAAGTTCTACTTCCCGATTAACAACAGCGGTAGCATAGCTACCGCACTCCAAAAAATGATATGTATTACGTTCCGAAGGCATGCGGGACGCTTTGCTATTAAGGTCATCCGCAAGCAGGCAGAAATAAATGAATGTTGCTGAATAACGACTTATTCAGGGACGACTACGGCAAACTATGAATTCTCTTATTCGGGCAAAACTAATGTTAGCGATCGTTGCGTTCGGCTTATTTATGTCGGGGGTCACCATCTGGCCGGCGATCCCGGAACTTAAAACTGCAGTTTGGCTGGTTTGGGGAAATAATCCTCCTACCGGAACCTTGCATGCATTTGTCTTAAAAGCAATTGAAGGATTGGAATACATGAACCGCAATTATCGGTTCATGATGTATGGATATGACTGGCTGGCGTTTGCCCATATCGGATTAGCGATACTGTTTGCCGGAGCGATTCGGGACCCGGTGAGAAATATCTGGGTCGTTCAATGCGGATTAATTCTTTGTATCCTCATCCCGATACTTGCGGGAATATGTATTCCGATTCGGGGGTTGCCATCAATCTGGTTTCTATTCGATTTCATCTTCGCGCCCGGTGCCGGAATTCCCTTATTAATCGCATTGCATGATATTCGGCAGGTAGAAAAAGCCGCGGTTAAACCAGAACCATTGGGCTAATTTAAACGGCGGGCGTTTCTCTTGAAAAATCATATAGTATTGGTGTTAATATTCTCAAGAGATATTTTTGACAAAAGCTTTTCTCCCGATATAGAATAATACATCTTGTGTTTTTACTAAAAACATCGCTAACCGAGAACATTGATTATGCAAACCAATTCTATTCCTGATGCTACCGATTTATCTTTAACCTCTCCACCTATTGTTGATCGAGTTATTAGCGGATTCTGGAGACGACTACTTGCCTTCATTATTGATAGCATCCTTCTTGGCATTCTGGGATACATCACCGGTTTATTCTTATTTGATTTTTATGCGCAATTAGGCGGTGCGGGACTTATTTTGGGGTTTTTTATTGCTTTACTCTATTTCGGACTATTTAACAGTTCTCTTGGAAAAGGCCAAACGCTCGGGAAACGGATTATGAGAATCGAAGTTGTCGATAGTTCAGGTAATTCTATCCCATTGAGTCGCTCTTTACTCCGATTTACTATTCTTGGTATCCCATATTTTCTTAATGGAGCGCCTATTCCTTCTCACATTACCGTATCGCCAATAGGGTATGGAATCGGATTCCTCATATTTGGATTCGGGGGAGCTATTGTATATCTATATATATTCAATCGCCGTACACGACAAAGTTTGCATGACCTTATTATGGGAACATTGGTTGTAAGAACTATACCAAAGGGTAAACTCCCCCATAATTCTGTTTGGAAAACTCACTTAATCGTTGTTGGAGTTTGGTTTCTTCTGGTAATAGGATTTTCAGCTTTTGCCTCATATTTTAGCCAGAGTGGAATATTTCCCGAGATTCGAGCGGTTCAGCAGAAGATAGAATCATCCGGAGAATTTCGTTTCGTTACGGTTATGGTAGGAAAGTCTTGGAGAATAATAAATGATAAAAGGGAAGAAACGTCTTTCATCCATGCAACTGTGGTTCTGAAAGAAAATCAGAATGATTACGATACCGCAGCGAAAAAGGTTGCATCTTTTATTCTGAACGTTTATCCTGACGCTGCAAAAAAAGATTTTCTAGTCGTAACCGTTTCTTACGGATACAATATCGGCATTGCTAGTTCTTGGCAAAGCAAGAATTTCCCGTATACTGCCCAAGAATATCAGCAAATTCTGAGCAAACCGGAATAAAAGTGATACTAGCATACTCACCCAATCAAGCGTATTGCCGTTATGTTGGATTTTAATCGACACCGCATTTGCGCCCGGTGCCGGAATTCTCTTATTAATCGCATGGCATGATATCCGGTAGGTTGAGAAATTCCAAGAAAAATAGAATTCAATTCTCTTTTATAGAAAAACAGAGTTACAATATTGAGTTTGGCATATACCGATTCTTTATTCAAACCGGCTCGCGTCTTGTATTTATATCATCTTGACAATAACCGGGTTCCGGTAAGATAATAATAGAAATCAATTTATATCTTAACCTTGAATTTTTCGAAAAGGAGGAACGAATTATGTCGAAGATAGATCAATTAAGATCAGAACTTCAACACCAGATTGAGCGGCTCGATAAAGAATCTAAGAAGCATAAGAGATTATATCGTCAGTTACGCTATTCGGTATTCATATTGGCCGCCGCTTCAACAGTCTTAGCGAGTACAGCATTAACCTTTCCCGATTTTCAAGCATTACTAAACCTGATAATTGTATTTATCACCGCCATTGTCGGTGTGATTACCTCAATCGAGGGACTTCGAAAACCAGCTGAACTCTGGATCCATGAGCGGAACATATATTATGCTTTAAAAGACTTGCTCCGTGAAGTTGAATACTATTCTTTTGAGGAACCATCTTGCAAGATTACGGATAAGTATTTTTCCCGAATGCAAACTATACTCGGTTCTTCCATCGAAGAATGGAAGCAGCAGGTTCAGACCGATAAAACACCTGAACCGAAAAAGGAACCCGAAGAGAATATAAACAACGAAGAAAAACCGTAATCCAATTTCAATAAATGATAGGTTTTGGATGAAGAGATTATCTGATCAGGGTCGATTATATAATCTTACGGGAATTGATTGGATTATTTAAATGATATGGAGCATAACTATACCCATGCCGGCGGTATTGTAATTCGCCGGGAGAATAATCGCATATTATATCTCATTGTTACCGCAAAAAAACGGCATGACCAGTGGGTGCTACCCAAAGGGCATATCAATCCAGGCGAATCTCCCGAAGTTGCAGCAATCAGGGAAGTACATGAAGAAACAGGTATTGAAGCAACGGTGATTTCTTTAGTCGGTCAGATCAATTTTGTCGAGAAGAATGAGCGAATAAATACTGTTTTCTTTTTAATGGAATATCTTCGGGAAACAACTTCCACTGAAAATCGTATTTGCCGATGGTATCCTTATGAACAGGCATTAGCGCAACTTACTTTTAATGATTCCCGGGAGATTTTACAAAAGGCGTATGCCATTGAGACTAAGAAAATCGCACGATAATTTAATTAAATGCGGGTTAATTAATTCCTGCTTTTATTAATAGATTTTATATTCGGAATTTGATAAAGAACCTCAACCCCAAATACCGAATTTGACTTTAATGGATATAAGGTATACTTTCTGATAAATTAATACTCTGCGCACGTTGCTAACTTTGCAATTTGATTTACACTGAACGAAATTGATTTACAATACCTTTCCCGAATAAATCCAAGGGCTAATCCGCCTCTGGCGGGCATGAATGCTTGATATTCCGACACATTCTCTTCATAAATTGAATCCAATATTTGCAATTATTATACTTATCGCGGTAATCTATCATTTAATCCCTGTAATCTTGTTTGATATTTGAACCTTTTGGGCTTTTCTGCGACTATATTATAGAACATGTTCTAACCATTTATACTATGTTGTTGGGTTAAGGTTAGGAAGTGAGTTAGGGAGTTGGGTTTAGTAGTAAGGAATAGACTAACTACCCACGACTAACTACCAAACTAACTCCTTTACCTTTACCTGACTACCCATCCTGAAATCTTTCGGGAAAGTGTTTGCTACCTATAATTTGTTAAATGACTGATAAAGAGTTAATCTATTTTGAACTATTAGCGCTCCGCTGCCAGCGGGGCGATACCAAGGCGATAGAAGAGTTGATTCATACCTTCGAGCCCCGGTTATTCTATTATATCCGGCGGCTGGTGAATAACGAAGAAGATGCCTGGGAAATCCTGCAGGAAACCTGGCTAAAAATCATATCTAGTTTTAACCGGTTGCGGAATCCGAGAACGCTACCGGTATGGATATATCGGATCGCGAGGAATACCGCTATCAGCCGGGTGCGGGATATTATCGCTGAACGAAACTATATTTCCGAAACCGGGTTGGAATTCATCCCGGAAAATCCATCACCTGATATCTCGAATGGATTCAATGCTCTTGATGCCGACCGGGTACATCAAGCACTATCGAAGATATCATTTCCGCATCGGGAAGTGCTAACCCTCTATTTTCTAGAGGATTTATCGATAGATGAAATCGCTGAACTTATCGAGGTGCCGGTAGGGACTATCAAATCCCGGATATATCATGCGAAATTAGCGTTACGAAAAATTATCGAACAGGAGGCCTAGTAACATGAACCAATCTTTTCGGGATAAATTAATTAAATCGGATTCGATTAACACCACCTTTAAACAAAAATATGAAAGAGAGGTTAAAACTATGTTGGAAAAGAAACTGAACACTATCCAAAAAGTGGTTTTCTCTATCACCGGAATATTAGGACTATTTTTCTTTATCTATTTCGGATATACCGCACTGGTTACCGCGAAAGAATTACCGGGTTTGATTCGGTTCGGATTCGGGTTTGGCTCGATATTCGGG
>JBHGBB010000187.1:0-7556 GCA_041946755.1 bacterium
GTGACGGTACAGGTATTAATAACATAAACATTCGCTGTATCATGTTTTGATACCTCTTGCCAGCCGGTAGATTTGAATTGCATTCGAATTTGCTCGGTATCATATTGATTTACTTTACAACCAAAAGTATAAAATGCTACAGTTCGATGCCATGAACTCATATATATTTAAAAATTATAAAAAATTGGAATACGACCTGGTTCAAATAAGTGGATTATAATATATTTTTGCAGACTTGAGTAGTGAAGCGCTTTTTTACATAGAGTGGCTTCGTTATTCTATTAATACCATTTTTAGCTTTGGGATAATCTTACCTGAAATTTAAACGTAATTTACTTGCCCTGCCGTTATGTCGACATATTATTTACGGATTAGTTCATTGCATTAGAATTTCAAACAATCTTCGCGCCATAAGCAACTGGTCTGGTCACAGAACTTTTGTGCTGAACCATAACAATCAAAATTACCTTCAGCCTTCTGAATCGCATGAATTATTTCCGTTTTCGTCTGACGGGCAGCAAGTTTGATCCCTTTATCCTTTGCTACTCTTCGAACCTGATTGATCGTCATACCCTACCCTCCTTTGATATGAAATCATGGAAATTATTATACCATAATCGCTGCGGAGTATTAATCTTCAGAAAACTCATAGAATACGATACTTAAGGCTGTAATAGGTGCCGTTTCAGTCCGGAGTAATCGAGAACCAAGAGAAACACTGATAGCTCCTACCTTAACAGCCGAATCCGCTTCACCTCTAGTCAAACCGCCTTCCGGACCAATGATAACCACCACCGATTCGGGTTCATCTATCGTTCGGATAACCGATTTTAATGTTCTGGTTCGTTCTTCTTCCCAAAATAATAATTTCATAGTTTGGGATTTGATTTCATCCAATCCTATTTCAAAATCGGTTATCGGTGAGATTATTGGAATAACTGTTCTCCCGCATTGTTCTGCAGCGGCAATAGCGATTTTCTGCCATCGGTCACTTCGCAGTTTCATTTTCGATATGGTTAATTGCGGAATAGTCCGTTCGGTAATAACCGGAATGATCCGATAGACCCCTAACTCCGTTGCTTTTTGCACGATATAATCCATTTTTTCGAATTTCGGGACTCCTTGCATAAGAGTGACCCGTAAACCGGCTTCGCGATTGATTGCGGTTATCGATTCGATATTTCCGATAAGCTCTTTATGGGTATCGTTCGCTAATGATACTCTATATTCTTTTCCTTGGCCATCGAAGACGATTAATATATCTCCTGGTTTCAATCGTAACACTTTTTTGATTCGATGACATTGTTCTTCCGGAAAATATATTACGGTTTCCGAAATATGTTCTATAGGAATGTAGATTCGATGCATACTTTCGCGTACTAGACCCTAACCTCCGACTTTGCTCATTATTTTTCCTATCTTTTATGCTATCATGATTGTCTTGACTTGACAAGTATAGCGAGCCTATGTTAATCTGAAATAGATATATCATAAGGAGGTATACCAGGTTATGCAGGTTTGGATTATTTTATTTGTTTTGGTTTTTTCGATAGCAACAATTATTTTATTGATTTATCTTATCCCGGTTTTAAAACAGCTTCGGAAAACTGCGGCAGCGGCGGAAAAGACTTTATCTGATCTCGATCGAGAACTTATCCCATTAATACAAGAAACGAAAAAGACGATAGAAGAAGTCAATCGGATTACTGCCGAAATAAGTCAAATGACTGCCGGATTAAGGGAGCAAGTATCTTTATTTGAAAATGTTATTGCGAACTTTCGATCAATAGCCGAACGGGCACAACAGATATCTTCTCTTGTCTATGATCAAGTAGAAACGCCGATTATCAATGTCTTAAAAAATATTAATGCGTTCAAACAAGGATTTTCGACTTTTGTAAACATGTTACTTACTCGTAGAAAGGGGGGATAATTCAGTATGGCAGACCATGACAATTGTTGGGGAAGTATTTTACTCGCTTTTGCCGCCGGTGCAGTTATCGGTGCCGGAATTGCTTTATTATACGCACCGCAGTCTGGTAAAGAAACCCGGGAATTATTGGCTCGGAAAGCCGGCGATTTTAAAGATGCTACCATCGATGCTTATGAGAAGACGATAGAGAAAGGTGCGGAATATATCGATAAAGGTAAAGATTTCGTTCGGTCAAAGAAATCACAAATCTCAGCTGCATATGAAGCGGGTAAAGAAGCTTATCATGAAGGAAAACCGAAATCTGATCGAGAAGTTACTCAGGGATTAGGCTAATCGTTTATGAAGACAGTGGACAGTAGATAGTAGCTAGGGATTCATAATATAATCGGTTTTCCCTTACTACTGTCTACTTACTACTGTCTACTGTTTTCTTTATACCTGAAAACGGAAAAGCATAATATCTCCATCCTGCACAATATACTCTTTCCCTTCCAGACGAACCAATCCTTTTCGTTTAGCTTCAACCATCGTTCCGGCAGCAACTAAATCATTATAATGAACCACTTCTGCTTTAATGAATCCTTTTTCGAAATCGCTATGGATGGTACCAGCAGCTCGAACTGCATCCGTACCTTGCTTAATGGTCCATGCTTTCACTTCATCTTCTCCAACGGTAAAGAACGAAATTAAATTACAGAGCTCATATGCCGTTCGAATCACCCGATCTCGGGATAAGGTTTTTATCCCTAAATCCTGCATAAACTGGTCTGATTCTTCTTTCGACATAGAGGTCAGTTCCATTTCGGTATTCGCTGCAACTTCGATCCAATGCAAATTATGTTTAGTCGCATAGTTCCGAGTAGCTATCAATCTTTCAGTCGGTTCAACTCCCAGCTGCTGTTCATCAATATTGGCAATCAGGAAACCAGGTTTCGCAGTAAAAAAGCAATAACCCCGAATGGTTTTCTCTTCTTCTTCGTTTAGCGCAAGCTGATTGATAAACTTCCCTTCTTCCAATGTCAGCTTCATTTGCTGTAATATTTTAATTTCTTTCTCTTTTTCGGTTTGTTCTGCTTTAGGAAGTTTTTTCAGACCTAATTCGATCTTACCCAATCTACGCTCGATAATATCTAAATCAATTAATATGAGTTCGGTATTGATTCGATCGATATCTCGGACTGGATCGATCGTTTCGGCGACATGCGGAACGTTCGGATTGCTGAATAACCGGATTACCTGAACTAATGCATCCGCGTTACGGAGCGATACCAATTGCACCGATTCAGCATTCGCATGTTTATCCGGCTGACTACCGAGCCCACCGGTATCGATAAATTCTACTTGAGCATACGATTCTTTTTTCGGATGATAGAGTTCATTGAGTCGATCAAGTCGCATATCCGGTACCGGAATTATTCCGAGATGCGATTCGATATTTGCGCCATGAATCCCGGTATGGACATGCTGACCGGCAAGGACATTAAACAATGTCGTCTTTCCAACTTGAGGAAGCCCGATAATACCAATATTAATCATAATAAATTATGTTATGAGATAGCGTAAGAGTAACGAGGATATTTTTTATTCCCTTATTACTCAACGCTCTTACTCTTTACTGTTTTAGATTTTTCTCTTGCACAAAATGTTGCTATTAGTGTAAATTGTATTGCAATTAGGTGTAAAGCGAAAAATAAGCATAAACGAAATATATTGAGTCTAAACACATATAGATTAAATTCGTAATCGGAAATCCGATTCTCGAAACAGACCAAGTAAAAGCTAAATTCCAATAAACAAAATTACTTATAGATATTGTATTGGGGATTTAGTATTTTATCGTTTTGTTTCGAATTTCGAATTTCGATATTCGGATTTATTTTTTACTATGAATTTAACGTTTTATGGTGCTGTACGTACTGTTACCGGTTCGATGTTCACCATCGAAAATGATGGAGTTCGAGTTCTCTGCGAATGCGGATTATATCAGGGACATCGCGCGGAAAGTGAACAGAAGAATCGGAATTTGCCATTTAATCCCCTCGAAATCGACCAGATGTTATTATCTCATGCCCATATCGACCATAGCGGTAACATCCCTACTCTGGTTAAAAAAGGATTTACCGGATCGATTTATACGACGTTTGCTTCTCGCGACCTCTGCTCGATTATGCTGCATGATTCCGCCCATTTGCAGGAAAAAGACGTCGAGCATGTCAATTGGATGAACGAACATAAGCCAAGAAATGGGAAAAGAATACCCATCCCTAAACTGGAACCGCTCTATACCGTTGAAGATGCGATTCGCAGCCTTCGTTCTTTTCGGGGAGTGGTATATGAACGACCGATAGATATCGCTGATGGGATTAAAGCGACTTATCATGATGCCGGCCATATTCTCGGATCCGCGATGGTTGAAATCGAACTCGCTAAACGAAATAAAAAGCGGAAAATATTATTTACCGGCGATTTGGGCCGGAAAGATTTACCGATTCTTAAAGATCCCTTTCAAGCGGATGCGGCTGATATTCTGATTATCGAAAGTACCTATGGCAACCGGATTCATGAACCGATAGAAACGGCAGAAGAGAAATTGACAAAAGTAATCAATGTTACCATCCAGCGGGGTGGGAAGATCATCGTTCCGGCGTTTGCGGTTGAACGAACCCAGGAGTTTATCTACGACCTGCATCAATTAACCGAACAGGGGAAAATCCCGACCATCCCGATTTATGTTGATAGTCCGTTAGCAGTAAACGCAACCGATATATTCCGGTTGCATCCGGAATGTCTGGATTCAGAGACGTTGGATTATCTCGAAAAACAGGAAGACCCGTTTGGATTCGGAAAACTGAAATATATCCGCGATGTTGAAGAATCGAAACGGTTGAATTCGATTTCTACTCCCTGCATTATCATCTCTTCATCAGGAATGTGTGAAGGAGGCAGGATTTTGCATCATTTAAAAAATAATATCAGCGATGCCCGAAATACCATTCTGGTTATCGGATTCATGGCTGATGGAACGTTAGGAAAACGGATTGTCGACCGGATGCCGGTAGTGAAAATTTTCGGGGAACCTTATGAACTGAAAGCGCAAGTAGTTAAGTTGAACAGTTTTTCTGCGCATGCTGACCATAACGAACTGCTGGAATATATTAAAAACATTAAACAGAAACCGAAACAGGTATATATCGTTCATGGTAACTCCGACCAATCCGAGCCGTTGGCTGAAGGAATCAAACAACTTGGAATTCCGAAGGTATCTATTCCGGAAGCGGGATCAAAAATACCGATTTAACTCGTTCCACTATTATTTCCAATATAAACTTTTTTCTCCTACCCTCTTCAGGATATTCGACATTTTATCACCTTCAGCCTTAAAATATTTGACAGAAAAGGGATTAAGGTATAAAATGCCATAGAGAATTGGGTATTTATCTTCATATTTACTGATATCTACCGATTACTTACTATGTTATTTTTTAAGAATCCTAGAAAAGAAGCCCAACAGGAAATATCCCGATTAGGATTTATATATAGCGAAGAGATGTTTCTAAAAAAAGCGGAATTCGGCGATGGCCATCTGGTAAAACTGTTTATCGATTCCGGAATGAATCCGAAAGCAAAAGATAAATATGGACATACTCCATTGATGATTGCTGCCGAAAAGGGGCATCTGGGTGTTATCCGGACCATAATTGATTTGGGTATAGATTTGGATGATACAGATCCAAAAGGATGGACGGCATTGATGATTGCCGCACGGGAAGGGCATCTAGAAATCGTTCGGGCGTTATTCAGTGCTGGAAGTGATATTAATCTTAAAACCGTTGACGGTAGAACTGCGCTAATGGCCGCGGCTCGAAATCAGCATATCGAAATTATTAAACTCTTGATTAGTAAAGGAGCTGATGTTAATGCTCGGGATAATTTCGGGGTTACCGCATTAAGTCGCGCGATTAAAGAAAACCATCATGAAATGGTCGCGCTGCTTAAAGAATACGGCGCGCGCGAATAAACCGCTTACCACGAAAACACGAAATAGAAAATAACGATTTTGTATGAATACTTATTTCTTACCTAAATTTATTTTATTATTAATATTATGTTCTCTCCTATTTAACTCATTCACCGCCAATGCTGAATCAACCATACCAGTAATTCAAAACATTAATGGAAAACATGTTGTTTATTTACCACCAGCAATGAAAAATGCATTATTGAATTATGATTCAACCTTTAAGCCGTGGGATCAAGATGATTATTTACCTTCTCTAATAAGTTTTTATACCTTCACTTCAACACAAGCTCCTTTTGCAGTAATCGGTGATTTTAATGGCGATACAACTATAGATATTATACTTCAAGGGCATACTAGTAATAATTCAATCTTACTCGCCATTTTCTCTAATTATAAAGGGTATAAAATTCTTGAATTGGCAAAATCTATGTTGATTAATCCTAAAGAAGAATGGTATGGTATAGGTAATAATCAAAAAGAATATGGATTTTGGGTATATTTAACTCTCGTATCTCCCGGTAGGATTAAGTCTCCTTATGAGAAGAAGGGATTATATCTGAAAACCCATGCATTTCAAATCGTCGCTTTTGAAAAAGCAGCGGTATTATATTACTATAAAAAAGGAGAATTTATAGCATATATAACAGCAGATTAAAATAGATAATAACTTTTATACATAATAAAAATTTTGCTTTAATCAATACACTTTGGATATCATCAAATCCCATCGGTTCTTTCCATTTGAGCGCATCTCACAAAATCTTCTTATAAACCTCGGTTGCTCCAATCAGCAATATAGGATAAAATTTATTTATTATATACCTAAAGGAGAAGTATCGATGTATTCTAGCGTTATCAAAACTATCATAGTATCTTTTTTTATGGGTATCTTGTTTATTTCAGGTGTTACCGCACAATCTGCAATAGTCCAAAATAAACCGATTATGGCCGATCACCAATCGAGATTACTGGAGTTTCTGGCTTCGTCACCAAACCATACTGCTGATATACTATATCTCAATGGTAAATCCGACCCGGTATTGATTAAAGATATCCAGACCATGCCGTTGAACCCAAATACCAAACAGAAACTCCGCGCAACAGGAAAGCTGCAAGACCTAATCACCAATCTTAACTCACTTCGCACTCAACATACTTTAGCAGGAATGCCGATCGATAAATCCAGCCGGAAAATGGAATCGTTAGCCAATACCTTCGCCAATGTCACCGGAACGAAAAAAGCGATTGTACTCTATATTGATTTCTCGGATAATACCGCAAAAACCCAGGTTACCAGTTTCTATAGTCTCTTATTCGGCTCCGGCAGTTCGATGCGCGATTTCTATCAGGTGGTATCATATAACAAGGTTTTTGTTGAAGGAACGGTTTCCGGCTGGTATCGGGCGGCAACGACTTATACCTATTATGTAAACAACAATTATGGATTGGGTAATTATCCAAAAAATGCACAAAAATTGGTAGAAAATGCGATTGATGCAGCGAATCCATATATCAATTTCGCGCAATATGATTCTGATAATGACGGATATGTCAAGCGATGACAAGCGGAAAATGCCTCATGGTGGAGAAGCCGGCTTCTCC
>JBHGBB010000188.1:0-7495 GCA_041946755.1 bacterium
TCCGCGCGGGCGACCTGCTGGTAGAAAAAGGTGAACTGGATAAAGCGACTACCCAATATACTTTAGCACTGCAGATTAATCCGAAAGCGACCGAGGCAGCCAAAAAATTAAAAACTATTTCCGCTAAAATCGAACAGATTCGAATGGAACGATTAGCCCCGAATTTTATTGATGGCGATCGGATGCTCTCCCAAGGAAGATATAAAGAAGCGTTAGGTTACTATCAGGATATCTATAATAAAAACCCGAATTCGGAATTAACCGAATATGCCCGCAAGAAAATCGCTGCCACCTATTTCGAATTGGGTAAATATGACCTCGACCATATCAGTAAATCAGATGCAACTACCGCATTTGAGAAATCGCTGGAATTCGACCGGAAGAATCCGGAGGTATATTTTGCCCTCGGCAGTGTATATCTAGCTGCTGGCAGGCAGGAACAGAACGCGATCAATCAATTTAGCCAGGGATTACAACTCCGGCCAAACGACCAAGGTGCATTATTCCAACGGGCAGACGCTTATTATCGGCTCGGCTTATATGCTGAAGCTGTCGAAGATTATAAATTAGCGGTGACCAGCGATATCACTGATAGCATGAAACAATCGGTATCAAAACAAATCGCTGCCGCTTATTTAAATTTAGGTAAAAAAACCGCTGAACTCAATGCTTCGGATACCGCTTTATTTTATTTCCAACAATCGTTAGTATATCGTCCGGATTATGGGCTCGCTTATTATGAAATCGGGAACATGCAGTTCAAACGGAATAAATTCGATGATGCCGCCCTCATGTTGGAAAAAGCCATAACGCTGGAACCGAACCGAACCGAAATATATAAACTACTCGGAGATACCAACGTTAAACTGCAGCGATATGCCGAGGCGATTAAACGATACCAACGCGCAACTGAACTTACCCCGAACGATAACGTTATCTGGACCGCATTAGCCGATGCCTATCGATATCGGGGAATGTATCCCGATGCGATCAAGAATTACGAGAAATCGTTGGAAATCGAACCCAACTATTTCCCGGCACATCTCGGACTTGGTATGACCTATGAAAACACCGAACAATATGACCAGGCGATTCTGCATTATCGCCGGGCAACCGAAATCCGACCGGATGATAATCAAGCGCATCTGGCCTTAGGAACACTCCTCTACCGGCAATTGAAACAAAACGATGCCGCACGAAAAGAATTCGCAACCGTCCTAAATGCCAATCCGCAGAATCCAATCGCCCGATTCGGGCTCGGTCAGATAAATATGGCCGAAGGATTCTATTCGAACGCAATTGGTGATTTCCAGGATGCGATTAAAGCGAAACCGGATTATGCTGAAGCGTATAGTGAAATGGGAAAAGCATATCGATACCGGAAGAATTATGAATTCGCGTTAGAAGCGTATAGCAAAGCAACGGCATTGAATCCCAATCTGGCAGAACCATATCAAGGGATGGGAATATTATACCATCAGGTTTTTCAGGATTACCCGAAAGCACTCCAAAATTATCAGCTGTTTCTAAAAGTTGGTGGGAAAGACCCGCAGGTGCTATCCTGGATAGAAGAAGTTAAATTATCGATGGGTGAAACGAAATAACCCGCTACCTTGCCTTTACCTAACGACTATCCCTAAACAGAACCCATCCTTACCCAGACTCTTTTAAGCTAGAATACTTTTAAGATAAGATAAGATAGGATGCGATTATTACTCTAGCACCGGTGGTACTTTAAAACACCCATCTTGTTCATCCGGTGCATTTTGCAGCATCTCTTGTTTGCCGGGAGAAGGTTTCATCGCATCAACTCGAAATACATTGCGTAACGGCAGAACATGTGAGGTCGGTTCAACTGCTGAAGTATCCAGCTCATTGATCTTCTCTACATAAGCTAGAATCTGATTCAAATCTTTCAGAAACGCTGCTTTCTCAGTTTCATTCAAATGCAATCGCGCTAAATAGGCAACATGTTCAACATCGGTTATGGTTACTGGCATAATGGTTTGAGGATGAAGTAGCAAGTATCAAGCACCAATATTCGGTGCTTGATACTTCGTATTTTATACTAATTTAGCTTTCTTACTCTTCCTCTTCTTCATCTCCTTCAGCATTATCATCTTCTTCTTTCAAGGTTTCGAAATGTGAGACTGAAGGGAGCGAGTCATTTTCGGGATGAGTTTCTTCAACTTCCTCTTCAATAATCGGCTTAACGTAACTTTTCGGTGGTGGTGCAGCCGTTCCGACTTTCTTCAATTTAGCGAATTTCACCATCAGGGTTTTCATTTTATCCTCTTTATAAAACTGCACCATCACTTTCGCTTTATCGCCGGAGCCGCTTCGATGCATGACGACTCCCAATCCCCATTTCGGATGTTCAACTTTATCATTTATATCAAATTCCACAACTTCGGTATTATCAACTGCCATAATAAAACCTCCTTCTATCGTAAGCATAATATTTTGCCATAGATGGCACTTGTTTGTGAAGAGGAGAAATATCTTTTACCCATTCCGGATTGATTTCCTGCAAAAACCGGGATGGCGGATTATATACAATCTGCCCGTATTGCCGCCGGGAACTGGCAGCAGTTAACATTACCTGTTCTTTCGCCCGGGTTAGCCCAACATAACATAATCGCCGTTCTTCTTCAACCTCTTCATTAAACTCCAGATGGTCATCATCGCGCAAACATGGAAACAGCTGCTCTTCCATTCCGATAATGAATACCAAGGGAAACTCCAGTCCTTTTGCGCTATGGAGCGTCATTAGCTGCACCGCATCGATATCTTCCGACTGAATATCGCTATTAGTTACCAGTGATACTTCGTTTAGAAAAGCAAGCAGCGATTTATCTTCACTGCGCGACTCGAACTCTTTTATCGCCGATACCAGTTCTTTAACATTATCGATCCGCGATTCACTTTCTTCCGGATCGTAATATTTCAAATAGGTAAAATAATCCAGGTGATCGATTAATTTTTTCAGCAAATCACTGGCAGATATTCCCTCTGCTGCTGCCTGCAATCCGGTTAAAAGCGATACTAATCCAGCGATTTTTGTTTTGATGCCCTTATTAAGTATCGGAACCTCTTGCACTTGTTCCAGTACTTGAAATAGTGATAATCTCTTTTCTGCAGCATATTGTTTCAACCGCATAACTGAGGTAGAACCAATCCCGCGGCTTGGCGTATTGATGATTCGTTCCACTGATAAATCGTCCGATGGATTAACTAAAATCCGTAGATAAGCGATGATATCTTTAATTTCTTTTCGTTCATAGAATCTCATTCCGCTCACAATAACATAGGGGATTCGAGCCCGACGTAATGCATCTTCCAGTACCCGCGATTGCGCATGCGTCCGATAAAACACCGCTGCCTGCCGATATTTCCGGCCGAGATTCTCTTTCCAATCCAACAACTGCTGACAAACCCAGACTGATTCCAGGGTTTCATCCGGTGCATAAAAAAACTGCGGGGGTATCCCCTGCTTCTTCTCGGTTTTCAACTGCTTATTATGCCGTCGGGGATTGCGAAGGATCAACCGATTCGCCGCTTCCAGGATATTCGGGGTGGACCGATAGTTTTGTTCCAGCGTAACCACTTTAACTTCCGGATAATCCTTTTCGAAATTTAGAATGTTCCGGATATCCGCACCACGCCATCCATAGATTCCCTGGTCATCATCTCCCACCACACATATTTGACGATAATATTCCGCTAATTTATTAATCAACAGATATTGCGCACGATTGGTATCCTGATATTCATCTACCAGAATATATCGAAATTGCCGCTGATATAACGCTACCACTTCCGGGAATTTAGTGAATAGCCGAACGGTTAAACTCAGTAAATCATCGAAATCGACCGCGTTCCTTTGTTTCAATTCTTCCTGATACCGCGAATATACTTGACTCACGATCTGCCGGTACAAATCATGTTTACCGAAGGTATAATCTTCAGCATCAATCAGTTTATTTTTCGCCTGGGATATCTCACCAAGAATGGCTTTCGGATTCCACTCTTTCGGGTCATAATTCTGCTCTTTCAGGCATTCCCGAACTAATCCTAACTGGTCATCCGTATCGTAGATAGTGAATTCCGGCTTATATCCTAACGATTGAATATGCCGATGCAGAATCCGAACACAAGCGCTATGAAATGTACTAACCCACATTTTATGCAAATCAGCATCAACCAATTTCGCTACCCGAGATTTCATTTCCTCGGCAGCTTTGTTGGTAAACGTTACGGCCAATAGTTCTGTCGGGCGAACATAACCTTGTTGGATAAGATAGGCGATGCGATAGGTGATCACCCGGGTTTTACCGCTACCTGCCCCGGCGAGTACTAATAACGGTCCATCGAGATAGGTTACCGCTTCCCGCTGTTTTGGATTCAAATCGTTCAGTAAGTCTTTCATAAAAAAAGATTACACAGCAGGAATTATTTCCCGTTGTGTAATCGAGATGAACAAATGTTCTAGTCGTTTCTATAACTCTTTTTTGATTTTTTCAATTAGCGCCGTAGTCGAATATCCGGGAGTTAAAGGAATCGCCATCACTTTCCCGCCATAGGCAAGAACCTCTTTTTTCCCCACAATCTCATCTAAGGCATAATCCGCACCTTTTACCAGCACATCCGGATGTAGAAGTAGAATCGTTGCTAATGGTGTCGGTTCTCCAAAAAAAGTTACAAAATCTACACAGGTTAATGCCGCCAGCATTTCCGCTCGCTCTTGTTCGCTAAGAATCGGGCGGGAAGGACCTTTAAGTCCTCGAACCGAAGCGTCGGTATTTATTGCTATAATAAGCCTATCTCCTTGTGCTTGTGCTTCTTGTAATAGTCGAACATGCCCGAGGTGAATCAGGTCAAAACAACCATTCGTAAACACTATTTTCTTCCCTTGTTTTTGGAGGTTAGCTATGATTGGCTGTAATTCTTCTCGCGATTTTATTTTCGATTTAGGTTGCTGCTGGTTACTCATAGATATATCTGAAATAAAATAACCTTGATTTTTATACTTGAATCTCGGTAATCAATGCAAGAAATCCGAACAAAAACGATACGGTTATAATTGTTCTTCAACCAACTCGCAGAGGATATGCCCGACAGTAATATGCGCTTCCTGAATTCTGGGAGTGCTCTTTGAAGGTATGGTTAAACAAATATCTACCAACTGTGCCAAATTCCCTCCGGTACCTCCGGTAAACCCGATAGTTTTCAAATGGTGTTGTTTTGCATAAGATATCGCCTGATTCACATTTTCTGCTTTTCCGCTGGTACTAATCCCAATGATGAGATCTCCAGGAAGTGCTATTGCTTCCAGCTGGCGAACGAATACCTTTTCATAGCCATAATCGTTTGAAATCGAAGTTAAAACGGAAGTGTTCACCGTCAATGCAATCGCCGGCAAACCTTTCCGCTCTTTCATAAATCGGCCGACTAATTCGCAGGCAATATGCTGGGCATCAGCAGCACTACCCCCATTACCAAACAAAATAATCTTTCCACCTCGCCGATAAGTAGCTATTATTTCAGTAGCAATTTGTGTAATCAATCCAACAAACTCATCACTTTGTAATAAATATTTTACTTCGATACTCTCTTGTAGTCTTTTCTTGATTATCTCTTGCATGGGATGAATAGCTTCCTATGGATTAAAAATGCAGAATATTGCGATTAACCTTATCTTTTACGATTGGCAGTAAATAACCGGTCAAGAATTTCGCCCCAATCCTGCCGGGTATCAAGATATTTTCCGATACCAAATCCCAAAATAACACACAATACTACAATAACAGTTTTCCAGAAATGTAAAGTTACTAAAAGGAGACCGATAACAAAACCTATAAGTAATCCGAGTGTAGTTCGCGGTCTTCGTTCAATCCAATCTAATATAGCTGACCACATAGGTATAAATCCAAAATCCCACATTTTGTCCCGAAGAATTTCGGGGCTCAAAGTCAAATTTAACGATTAAGTTATAAATTCGATATCAGAACTTCTTCTCCCTAAACGACCTCGGTCAACGATCCGAACCACATGGATATTCAGCTGCTGAATTTTCTCACTGCCAATGAGATTCATCATTTGGAATTTAATCTGATCTTCAATTCGTTTTCGCAATTCCGGAATACTCCGGTCTGACCACATGGTTACCCGAACATCCAATTTCCAGCCGGCAGTCGTTAACGTAAGGTCTGGTTTCAGGTCCTTAACGCCATCGATTCCCCGACCGAATCGCTCGATATAATCTTCGATTGCCGCTGCAGAGACAACTACCGTTCCGGTTTCCGTTGTAACGGTCAAGGTTGGTGATAGACTATCTCCTCGAATCGCTAAATAGATGGTAAGTAAACTCACCAAGAGGAGAACTAATCCGATTAAAAATGTAGTGACCCGGGTAGTCGGGTCCTGTCGCAACAAATCCAAATAGTTCTGAACAAGACTATCTACCGCATAACTACCGGAAGTATAAAACGAATAATGGATTGCGACCGCGGTGAAAATCACCCCTACACTCAAAACCAATAAAATACAGATGGTAGCGGCTACTCTACGAATAAATTTCATGGTAGTCTTCTCTCCTATCGCAAATGGCGAATATCAACTTCCGGTTCGCTTTGCCCGGTTTTTCTCGGTTGTACTCCTTCAATATTCACATTCACTTCTACCACTGATAATCCGGTCATATTTTCCACCGCCCGCTTTACACTTTGCTGTACCAGATACGATACTTCCGGGATATTTCTGCCATATTCGACAATGATATATAAATCAATTGCGGTTTCTCCATTTCCGATCTCGACCTTAATTCCTTTATTGAAGCTTTTTCGTCCGAACACTTCTCCCAGTGAAAATCCGCCGCCTAACCCGACAATTCCATTTACTTCACTAGCCGCTATTCCGGCGATGATACCGACCACTTCATTCTGGATTCGAACCGCACCTAATTCACTTCTTCGGTCATTAACGGAAATCATATCGGTATTTACCTTAAAACCACAAAACATTAATTGATGATTTATTCTATCAATAATAAGTGGTTACCACAAAATTGTCAAGAGCTATACTATAGCTATAGTCAATGAAATCAGCGATAACTCTTTTTTTAACCACATCAACTTACTTATATATTTTAACTTTTGAACCGGACTATTATCGCCAGTGTAATCGATCTAACCCTATAAAAATCAGCCGCTGAACTTGTTTCTGCTGGGTTACATAGAATAAAGAGAACACCGAATGCAATAGAATAATTTCGGTAAGTTTCCTATTTCTAAAAGCATACTTTTTTTGATTTACTGAGAAATAAAATTTACAGCGTGCATATTTCTCTTGACAACTATTGCTATAATAGGCTAAAAATATTACCTAATTTTATATTTTGTTCAATGAGGAAAACATTATGGTTATTGTTGGAGAACGAATTAATACCAGCCGAAAAACAATTGACCCGGCGGTACGAAACCGGGATGCCGCATTT
>JBHGBB010000189.1:0-7437 GCA_041946755.1 bacterium
GACTCAAGACTTAGGACTGCCTTTAAGGTTTCAGATTTGGGATTGATGATTAAAAAAGGCGAATTTCGCGATTTTTGCGGTGGTTTTGAATATGCTCATAGAAAGTATCCGCGCATACTACCGAACAAAGATGCTCAATATCCCAGAGTAAATTATAAAACGGCATCATAATTAATAACTCATATTGAGCACTGTTAATTAACTCGGTTTTACTCTCTCTTGTCGGATTTTAATGCCATTTGGCGGATTTTAATGCCATTTTGCCCTTGACTTGAGACTAGTATTAAATAGATAATTTAAAAAGAAATAATAATCAATACTTGTGTAATTTATAAGGAGGTTTATATGCCAAATTACTATTCACTTAATCCTAAAGAGGAAGTAGATCGAAGGACTGCAGAAGGATTGCTTCGTCTACAAACAGCTCTCTCAAGTGAGATTCCCGGTAAAACCACTGATGCTACGTTACTACTTGCCTCATGGAATATCAGAGAGTTTGGCGGTACGAAATATGGTGGTCGCGATACAGAATCGTTATTTTACATTGCAGAAATCATTTCTCATTTCGATTTGGTTGCCATCCAGGAAGTTCGCAGCGATTTGGGACCGCTGGACGACTTGATGAAAATTCTGGGAAAATGGTGGAGTTATCTGGTAACCGATGTTACGATCGGACGCCAGGGAAATGATGAACGATTATCGTTCTTATTTGATAAGCGAAAGATGTCATTCGGAGGATTAGCCGGCGAGGTTACTTCTGCGATGGTTAAAAAAGACCAATCGCTGACAATACCTTTTGCTTTTGCTCGATCACCATATATCGTTGGCTTCCAAGCCGGCTGGTTCAAATTCAAAATCTGTACCGGTCATTTATATTATGGTGCATCAAAAGCTGATGACCCGCAACGAGTGGCTGAAATGGAAGAGTTAGTCAAGCTATTAGATAAACAAATAACCGATAAAGACCGATGGGGGCGGAATATTATTCTTTTAGGCGATTTCAATATCTTTTCGACGGACGATCAAACGTTTAAAAAAATGATTAAAGTATTCAAAACACCACCTAGTATCACCGGAGCGAAAACTAATCAAAATCGGACGAAAGCTTTTGACCAAATCGCATTTATTTCACCAGATAATGAAAATCATATTGCTAAGAGTAAAGGTGGCGTATTTGATTATTATCAGTATGTATATCGTCAACAAGATGCTTCGGTGTATTTGAAAGACAAACAAAAATCATTTGCGGAATGGCGGTCATATAAAATGTCGGATCATCTACCGCTATGGACAGAGATTCAGGTCGATTTTGCACAAGAATATCTGGTAAGGAAGACTAAGAAACCAACGGAATGACAAATCATACGCTTATTAACGATACTCTTTTAATATATTCCACTCTATTAGCAGATATAAAATAGTATATTTTAGGATATGCGGAGGGTAAATTATGCTATGGACGCAATAAAGTTGCTACAAGAATGGCATAATGGATTAAGAATAAATCATATTGCCCATCTCCGAGCAGCTGCAGAATATAAACTTCTTGGCCGGATCTTTGGTTTGCTGGTAACAATGTTTTCAGTGGTAATCGGAACCAGTATATTCAGTACCCTGGGTTCGTCAGAAAATCTCTTGGTTTTATTGATGGCGGGTAGTATTAGTGTGCTGGCTGCGGTATTGTCAGGGATACAAGGGTTTCTCAATTATCCGGAGTTGGCGGCAAAACATAAACATGCAGGAGTAAAATATGGGGAATTGCGCCGGCAGATCGAAGAGTTGATTGCGATAGAGAAAGATCCGGTTGAACTAGAGAAAACCATGAGGCAAATCCGATTTGATTGGAATGCACTAGATGATGAATCGCCGGAAATATCCCAGAAATTTCATGATCAAGCTAAAGCGATTGTTGAATTGGATATTTCTAAACCACAACCCATAGCAGATCCTAAATAAAATCATTTATTCTGTTCTTCCTTTTGGTATAACCACAACAAGTTTCGCGCAGGAGTATCCGGTAAATTCTGTTAACCTGGCAGCTGCTAAGAAATTCTTATCGAATCTTCATCTCATTTATCATGTCTTATCATTAAGCAGATCAATTCACTGCTTTTATTTTCTCCAATTCTTAACGGTATCAAAAATAACCAGTTAGATTTCATATTTGCTTGGTTATAAGTATACAGTCTATACTATTTAAACCATTTTTATAGGATTCTGCAATCGGTGAACTATTTAGATTAATATGGCGATGCATTTAGGGATTTTCTCCTGGTATGGTTATAAACCTCCACTACCATTGCGGTTAAAAAAGATTAAAGAAGTAGGGTTCGATTCCACTATGTTATGGTGGGGGAATGAATTGGTTACTAATCAATCGCCCGATGCCGAGATATTGAATCTGGCTATCGATCTGGGGCTGATTATCGAAAATATCCATGTCCCATTCGATGAAGCCAACCTTATTTGGTCTACCAATAAAGAAATCCGAAATAAGTTTATCGCAAGGCATATCCATTATCTCGAATGCTGCAGTCAGTATCATATCCCAATGATCGTCATGCATATTTCGAAAGGAGTAGATATTAAAGAACCTAATAATGCCGGGTTAGATGCGATGCAAGGTATAATAGAAACTGCAGAAAAGACCGGGGTTATAGTTGCTATCGAGAATACCAGAAAACCTAATCTTATCGAAGCCATCCTTGATACTATCAAGAGCGATTATCTAGGACTATGTTATGATACCTCCCATGGTAAACTCTATGAATCGACTGAATTCGGGTTGTTAAAGAAATATCCGGATCGATTAAAATGTCTCCATATCTCGGATAATGATGGTGTTGAAGATCGGCATTGGTGTATTGGAGAAGGGATAATCGATTGGACTCGATTTATCGGTTGTTTCCCCTATCAGAGATATAAAGGAACTTTAGCGGTTGAAGTATATCCGAAGAATCAAACTGAATTGGAACTAGAACATCTGTATCAGGCTTATACCGGAATAAAGGTATTAAGAGACAAAATATACCATAGATATGGCGATTATGAGGTTAAGGTATGAACCAATTATATTTCGCTACTATAAAACAATGGCATCAATGGCTGGTAGATAACCATGATACTGCGGAATCGGTTTGGCTAGAGTTCCATAAACCGGCTTCATCAAAGAAATCATTGAGTTATTCGGAAGCCTTGGATGAAGCGTTATGTTTCGGTTGGATCGATAGCATTATCAAACGGATAGATGATAAGGTCTATCTCCGGAAATTCTCTAGACGGAACCCGAAAAGTAGATGGTCCCAGGTAAATAAGAATAAAGTCGACCTCTTAATTAAGTCGGGTAGGATGACTGAAGCCGGGTATGCCATTATTCAGATAGCGAAATCCAATGGTTGCTATGATAAACCTGAGCAAAGACCGGTAATTACCAAGATACCTCCCGAATTCCAGATAGCGATGGATAAAAACAGTAAGGCGAAACAGTATTTCGATACCTTAGCTCCGACTTATCGGATGCGGTATATTATGTGGATAGCGACTGCGAAGAAACAGGAAACTAAGGATAAACGAATTATAGAAGCAATTAAGCTCCTATCAAAACACCGAAATTTAGGCTTAAAATAAAGAACTTATTTATAAATAATTATAATATACTCTATCTAAATCTTATTTGAAGGAGGAAAGTATGGCAAGTTATACCGGTATTCATGTAGAGCATTCTGACTTAGAAACAATCACTTCGGCAATACAGCAGTTTGAAAGCAATATCATGAATCGTAAAATACGCAGAATTATTCCTCTGGAAGTCGATATCCAATCAATACCTTCCAGTAAGATAGGGCTGTTCAACCGCATGTTTTATATAAATCCAGCAGTTGATTCTTGGACTGAAGTAATACCTTCATGCAGTGCATGGAATTTAACCGAGCTAGCGAACTATATTTCTGCACAGCTTAAATGCCGGTGTTTGGTATTGGGTTATCAAACTACAGTCGGTCAGACATATTACCATGTAAGCGAGAACGGAAAAGCTCGACGTACTCTCTGGTATACAAAAGGAGACCCGGTTCATCAGGATATCGGAGAACGGTTTGATTTTGAACGGCAATATATTGAAGAGCAAAGAAAATCGTTGACCGCAGATGAATTAGAAGAGCTCGATGAAATGGATGATGCGGTGAAAGAAACTTTTTTCTTTCCTGATTGCTATCGATTTGCTGAAGGTATCGGTTGCAAATCGTTTTTAGGCAGACCGGGAGAGATAATTTCTGATGGTTCAAAAGGGATATCTATAAAATCGATTCCGAAATGGTGGTTTTTGGGATAAATCTGACTAAATCTCACTATGATACCTGGTAAACTCTCTATGGCTCGCGTTGCATATATCAGTTTCTTGATCATCGGTATTTTAATAATTATCATGGTAGGTTGTTCTAACCAAGATAAGACTATAAGCGTTGCTGATGATGATCAGGAGATGAATAATGCGATTGCCAAAGCCCGGGAAACCCTCCCGCAATTCTGGCAGCGGTTTGATAATCCTGAATCCGGCGATAGCGATTTCTCAATTAAACTGAGGATTACGGATAAGGATGAGGTGGAGCATTTCTGGATGACGGATATTGAACGGAAAGACGGGCAGATTTATGGAAAAGTAAGTAATGAGCCGGATACGATTACAAATGTTAAACTCGGTGATCGGCTCCAGATTCCAGAAAAAGATATTAGCGATTGGTATTATATGCATAACGGTAAAATGGTCGGCAATTATACTCTCCGGGTTTTATTAAAGCATATGTCGGCAAAAGAAGCACAACAGTATAAGAGTTTACTAGCAGACTAAGATGCAAATAACTTCCAGCTTTGGACTTCGGACTTATGACTGCATTTATGATGTGAGATTTAGTAAACCTATCTTCTATCTTCTTACTTCTGGCTTTTTTCCCTTTTTATCTTCTTTGATTTCGTAAGGTTTTATGCCTTTTTTCTGTCTTATTATATATAGAGAGTGTGTTCTTAGATTCTAGCTACTAGCTACTATCTACTGTTTTTACCAGAGAGCCTTGACAACAAATACAAGAACCATTATAATATGATGACCTTAAAGGGGTGCGTAAGGATAGTTCAAATGTATTAATGACAGTTAGCATAATCTCTTTATTTATATCCCTTATGTTGCAATAATTCCTAGCCTAATTTAATAATCATTTATGGAAATTCCTCGATTTGAAACACAGAATATCAATCCTCGCCTTTTCACTGAAGACATCGGTAATACATTCCAGTATTTAGTTCATGAATTACTTTTACCGGAGCATCCAAAGTTGCATAGATTCCTAGGTGGAGGTAAAGATGGAGGAATAGATCTCATTGAAACAGCCGATACCTGTTTTGTTGTTGAATGCAAGGTTATCGGAGAAGATGATTATACTCAAATAGAACAGCGTTGGAAAAAAGTAAAAAGCCATTTAGAAGAGCATCTTAGTGACCCTGATGGTCCCACTAAAGGGCAATCTCAATATCAGCCATGGTATTCAACGGATAACCCAATTTCTGAATATGTTTTTTGCATTAGTGCAGAGTATAAAAACGAACAACAGCGGCGAGATTTAGTAGAACAAATAACTGATTTCTTCCATACTCTTGTTGCAAAGTATACTCATCTTTCTCACCTAAGTGCAATAGTAGTTACAACCCTTGATTGGAACGACCTTTGCATTAATCTGAGCAAACAGCCGCATAGCATATTTCGTTGGTTTCCGATATCACGTCCTAATGGTCTTGTTCCGCTAGATGAAACATATGATGTTGGTACTTTCCGAGCATATCTGAATAGTTCAAAATTACCTTATTACAGCCTTACTGAACATCTAGGTATTGCCCCGGCTCCAGAAGGAGTGACAATACAGAACGAAACAAGTCTTCTTGCTCATTTTGAAAATAAAGCTATTACCGGACTGGTAATTAATGGTAAAGGTGGTATTGGGAAAAGTCGTATTACTCTAGAACTAGGTTGGTTAGCATTAAAAATGGGCTGGACTGTGATACGGGTCCAAGGGCGCCTTAAGGATGATGCACTAGATAATCTCACTGAAAAACTAACACCAGAAACACCGGCATTACTATTGATTGATTATATCGAAACCCAAAATGATTTTAATGAATTAGTTGAAACCCTGAGTTTGCTAAACGATAGTGGTATTGCACGTATTCATTATATAGCCGCATGCCGGTCCAGTTATTATCATCAGGCTATTGCTGCATCAGGCAGGCATTTATCAGTTGATCTTTCACCCTCTCCAGGTGCTGATTCTCAAGAATGGTATACCAAATATCGTTATGAAACGGTTAAGAGAATCTTGATTAAATCTGGTATTGAACTAAAAGAACAGCATTTTAAAATATGTCATGACCTGCCTATTCTAGCTGTTTTTCTTGATTATTTGCATAAAGTCGGTCGAAATGAAGATTTATCAGAATTATTATCTGAAATCGAGTTTGGTCATTGGGTCAGAAAGCGTATACAACTTACTTTTGAAAAGGACGTTTCTCGCGAGTTGGCTTTATTGATTCCGTTATTCCCAATGACTGATACTGCCTCCGGTAAACTCGCTCAAGACCTGTACCGCCCAGTTTTCGACCGATTAGCAGCAGATGGCTGGATTGAAAGAATATCATCTTATCTGCCAAGTTCAAGTGATATGTGGGTCACAGCACATGATGTATTAGCAGATCAGATATTATTGGCCTATCTTCAAAGCATAGCTAATACTGCAGATATGTATATTCGAGATATATTTTCCCTTGCTACTAGATTAGGTTGCCTTGGTTCAGTTATTGTTTCGCTTCAAAGGATAGCCGATTTACCGCCACTTAATACGTTACCTTGGTTGAAAATTATCTCCGATGCTATTACAGAAAATGAAAATGAGTGGAAAAATATCCGAGACCTTTTAATCCGGACTACATTACTTACTGTACCTGACAAGATTGCTTTACTTGACTCGCATAAGGAACTTTGGAATAATGCGGAACATGATATCGATTTCCAAAATGCTCTTGGATGGTTTGCCCATTACTTATTAGATAATGAGAGCAAAGATATTCCTGAATCACATAAACAGAATTTCTTAGAATGGATTATTAAAGCAGCACAACATGCTGAGCGAAGTAACTACATAATCAATTGGGGCTTGCGATTCGCTCCAGATGCTTTGAAGGAAATCGCATTGCGTTGGATTATTAGAAAATCATACCTTTTCCAAACCCATTATGTGATAGTTGCTTGGTTAGAGATTGGCGGTGACAAGGTACCGGTATATAATGCGATTAAAGAATGGCTTAGTAGATTCACTACTGACTTAAAAGCGAGTCATGTATACAAAGCCTGGTTGGATGCCGGCGGGGATAAATTACTGGTGGAGAAACCAATAG
>JBHGBB010000019.1:0-29708 GCA_041946755.1 bacterium
TTCTGTATCTGGATTCGGTCGCATTATAACGCGGTGCGGAAAGTATTTAAACGGCTGGATACGATTTTAACTTCGATTCCATTACCGGAAAAAATCCCGGTGTTACCTCCTAGAAATCCGAAAGCGTCCACTGCTATTTTAATGGTGAACGGATTCAATGGACTGGGGATCCATTCATTATTAGGGATAATCAAAACGTTTCCAAAACAATACCAAAATTTTGTTTTCGTTTCAGTAGGCGTAGTTGATTCCAGTAAATTCAAAGGAGTAGACGAAATCGACCTACTTCGGGAATCGACTGAAACCGCTTTAAAGAAATATGTTGAATTTGCTAATAAACTCGGGTTCAATGCTGAATATCGGCTTGCCATTGGTACCGATGCCATCGATGAGCTCGATATTCTATGCAGAAACACGGTTAAAGAGTTTCCGAATTCGGTTTGTTTCACCGGGCGGCTCATTTTTGAAGAAGAAAACTGGATTACCCGGCTACTACATAACCAGGCATCGTTTGCTATCCAGCGAAAACTGCTATTCCATGGAATCAATATGATGGTCTTACCGATCCGCGCTATAGGATAATAACATATACATTTTAGAGTATGTACATGTCATTCCCGCGAAAGCGGGAATCCACACTATGGTTATGGATACCTGCTTTCGCAGGTATGACAACCTGGCGTTGGCAAATGACCGAGTGGTAATGGTATAATATTACCCTACATTATGTTCAAGAAGCTGAAAAACCTTATTATCGGCAGGTCACGAGACCTGGAAGACCCCCATCTATTCCACCAGATATCGTTAATTGCATTTTTGGCTTGGATTGGTCTTGGGGCTGATGGATTATCTTCATCCTGTTATGGACCTGAAGAGGCTTATCGAACCCTCGGAGCGTTCACTCACTTAGGATTGTATCTGGCATTAGCAACTGCCGCAACGATATTTATCATTTCTGCAAGCTATTCGCAAATAATAGAGCTATTTCCCACTGGTGGCGGGGGATATCTAGTCGCATCGAAGCTATTGGGGTCTCAGGCTGGATTGATTTCCGGTTGCGCGCTGGTAGTCGATTATGTACTAACCATATCTATTTCAGTTGCCAGTGGCATTGATGCATTATTTAGTTTTCTCCCTTCATTTTTTCTATTCTATAAATTATTAACAATTGTATTAGTTATTTTATTTCTCATTATTCTTAATCTTCGTGGAGTTAAAGAATCAGTTTTAGTCTTAGTCCCAGTATTCATAACCTTTGTTATCACCCATATAATCGTGATCATCATCGGGATTTTTGGGCATGCCAGTGCGTTACCCTCTATGGTACATGGAACGATTCAGGAAACGGTTAATGGCATTCAAACGCTCGGATTTTTCCCGGTTTTATATGTCTTGATGCGGGGGTATAGTATGGGTGGCGGAACCTATACCGGAATTGAGACGGTAAGTAACGGCATGCAGATATTACGCGAACCACGAGTTAAAACCGCTAAACGAACGATGCTATACATAGCCGCGTCATTAGCGTTCACTGCCGGTGGAATCATTGTTTGCTATCTCTTAAATAATGTTCAATATCAAACCGGAAAAACGATGAACGCGGTGTTAATTGCTACCGTTTCCAGTAAATGGACTATTGCCGGATATTCTATCAGCGCTATTTTTACTATCATTACGCTTATTGCAGAAGCGTTGCTGTTATTTGTTGCAGCACAGAGCGGATTTTTAGCCGGTCCCCGGGTTTTAGCTAATATGGCGCAAGATTCCTGGGTACCGCATCGATTTGCGCATTTAAGTGACCGGTTGGTAACCCGAAATGGGATCTTTTTAATGGGGCTATTTTCATTAATCATTTTATGGATTACTAAAGGTAATGTTCGCATTTTAGTGGTGCTCTATAGTATCAATGTTTTCTTAACCTTTACTTTATCCCAGTTAGGGATGTGTGTGCATTGGATCCAGAAACGCAAGTCAGACCTAAAATGGCGGAAACGATTGGCAATTAATGGGGTAGGTTTGATTTTAACTTTTGGGATATTGATTATGACCGTGATCATCAAATTCGGTGAAGGTGGCTGGATGACGATCGCGATTACAGTCTCGTTTATCGCATTCTGTATCTGGATTCGGTCGCATTATAATGCGGTCAAAAAAGTATTTAAACGGCTGGACGATATTCTCACCTCGGTTCCGTTACCGGAAAAAGCGCCGGCGCTTCCTGCACGAAATCCGAAAGATTCGGTAGCAATTCTGATGGTAAATGGATTCAATGGATTGGGAATCCATTCGTTGCTGGGGATAATCAAATCGTTCCGAAAACAGTTTAATAGTTTCGTTTTTATTTCGGTTGGCGTAGTCGATTCCAGCAAGTTTAAAGGAGTAGATGAAATCGACCGACTCCGGGAATCGACTGAAGCTTCTCTGAAAAAGTATGTCGAGTTTGCCAATAAACTCGGATTTAATGCCGAATTTCGGTATGAAATCGGAACTGATGCGATCGATGAATTAGAAGCATTATGTATTAAAACCTCAAAAGAGTTTCCGAATTCAGTATGTTTCGCCGGCCGATTGATTTTCGAAGAAGAGAACTGGGTTAATCGGTGGCTCCATAACCAGGCATCGTTTGCTATCCAGCGGAAACTCCTATTCCATGGAATCAACATGGTCGTTCTTCCTATCCGCGCAATCTAAAAGTCGGGGTTGAGTATGCTAAGTCCGGATTGTTTTCCATCTCTGCGGGATGAAATTAAAGTCTAAATTGCCTATCAATCGCTTAGTTTAACCGCTTTTCCTGCAAAATCATATCTTATCAGTTGAATTATTTAGGGTTATCGTTTATTTCGCTATATTTTTATCCACGACTGATTAGGGAGAGGACCTAGTGTGCCTTCGACCCACACTAGGTATGCTCCGAAGACAAACCTATGTTAATATGCTCGGATTCTATAGTCAATTTATTTGACAAGAATTGGCGTGAGTGCTATGATAAGCACTAAATATAATTCAATGTTCTTGATACCTGCTTTCGCAGGTATGACATGCGGACATGATAGTTGTCATTCCCGCGAAAGCGGGAATCCATCTTCTATTCTCTACAGCTCTGTATCTAATGTGAGGATTAGATTATGAAACTACACCATAAAATCGAAATAGGGATTATTATTGTATTAATCATTCTTCCCTTGGTCTACCTCATTTATGACCGGTCATTGATCCCGCCAGCGACTGAATACCATTCGCCGCCTTATGTTCCCGGCGAAACTTGGGAACAATATGCCACCCGGTTTTTAGAATCCAGTAAACAGCCGAATGCGTTAGAGCATTATCTGAAAGCATTTAGTTTGTATACTTCTGAGCCGGTATCACTTGCATCCTATGAAATAGATTCTATTCTAAAATTCGAATGGACCCAGCCCTATCCGAAAGCTGAAGAAGCATTGCGGTTAAATCAGCCTGCACTTGATGAACTTATCCGTGGTGCAAGGATGAAACAGTGTGAACTGCCTCCTGCTTATGAAGGATTCGGATTCCCTTATCCTGATTATAATGAAATATCAGGTATGAATCGCCTTCTTATTACTGCGGGAAAAAAGATGGAAAAAACAAATCATCCACGTATCGCCCTTGAATATTATCTCGCGGGACTTCAATTCGGAAATGATATAGCTCAAAAAGATCAAATAATATTTTTTCAAGCAATCGGTTTAGGAAGTATAAGAATGATGAACTACCAGATACGTAAGTTAATTACACAACAGAAACTTTTGCAATCTGATTATCAAAGTATCATCATTGATTTTGGTCGGATAGACCAAAAACATTCTTCATTTGGTGAAGCATTCAAATGCGACCGGCGGATATTTTATACGCGATTGTATCATGCTACTGCTGAACCGTTCAAAGATACAAAAGAGTTTGGATTCTTGACGAGCGTATATATTTTCTTCAATCGAGGTAAAATCCTGCAAACCAACCAAAATTTCAGTGCGGAATTATTATCTGCAATCACCACAAAATCTTACCAAGATTTTATGCATATTGAATGGAATAAAAAATGGCCGAAAGATTTGATTAACAGAACGATATGTCATATCCATTTTAGTGATTATGCTTATAATCGAATCACTATTTCAAGTTTACGACTTGCGCAAATTGAAGCAGCGATTCAGATATCTCGTTTAGAGAAGAAGCGCTGGCCGAAAGGATTAAATGACCTGAAACCATATGTATCGCCGATACCGGTAGACCCATTTGATGATAAACCATTTCTTTGGGCAATGGATTCAACCAGCAAGCCATTTGCTTATAGTGTCGGCCCTGACTTTAAAGATGATGCCGCGAAGATTACTTACGACCCGACGAATGGTACAACAAGCAAGGGAGACATTATTCCATAAAATAAAAGTAGCGAGAATAGAGTAGCTAGCATCTAGGGAAGAAAAATAGAACAAGTTTCTGAGTATTCAGTGACTTCAGTGGTTAAAGATAGTATAGTAATTTTCGTGCTTTCGTGGAAATCTTTTTATAGGAGTTAATTCTATGAAACGGAAATTTTTAATCGGGTTAGGTATCATTGTTGTATTATTAATCGTTCTGCCATTAATCTATATTGCTTACGACCGGTCATTAATGCCACCGGCACCGGAGCCGTTAGCCAGTGCCCCGCCTGCTACTCCTGGCGAATCTTGGGAACAATATGCGACCCGGTATATTGAAACCCATAAAAAACCTAATGCATTAGAACATTATCTGAAAGCATTTAGTTTGTATACTTCCGAACCGGTATTACTTGCTACCCATGATATAGATTCGATTCTAAAATTCGGTTGGACCCAGCCATATCCAAAAGCTGAAGAAGCGTTGCGGTTAAATCAGGCCGCGATTCAAGAGTTTCTGCTCGGAGCGCAGATTAACCATTGCGAATTTCCTCCTGACCCACTCGGATTTAGAATTCCAGTAAACAATAATTACCGCATGATTATGACTATGGTAAAGACCATCCTGCTTTCAGGAAAAGAAAAAGAGAAAATGAATAAACCAAGTGAAGCACTGGATATTTATTTGGCAGGAGTCCAGTTAGAGAAAGATTTCGGGCAAAAAGACCAAGACCTGATTTCGTATCTGATCGCGATGGCTTCTATCAATAGGTCATCGCAACAAATCCGGCAGCTTATCCAAAAAGGTGAATTAACTCAAGCTGATTATCGAAAGATAATCGCTGAATTGAATCGCATCAATCAGGAACAAACCAAATTCGGCGATTTCCTCTATGAATATGATTATCGCAATCGATATACTCTGGTAATCAGACCATTCAAGGAGAACCTGGCTTTGATGCGCAGCGAAAATCGTTCCCAGTCGCAATTAACTAAAATGAAAGATGATATAGCTGCAATCGTTATGGAAACATATCTCTATTTAAATCGGGGGCGGTTACTGAAACAGAAATATGATCGAGCGATTGCTGCACAGACGAAACCATATCAGGAATTTATGAATATTGATTGGGATAAGCGCATGTCATACCGAGATAATATTCCTGTAGGATATACTCGATTTATGCATGAAGTCTCTTTTCTACGGCTGGCACAGATAGAAGCTACTATCCAGCTATATTATTTAGAGCATAAGCAATGGCCGAAAGAATTAAATGACCTGAAACCTTATATCTCATCGATACCCTTAGATCCATTTAATGATAAACCGTTCCTTTGGTCGATTGATTCAACTGGCAAAACGTTTATATATAGTGTCGGGCCAGATTTCAAAGATAATTTGGCTAAAGTGATTTATGACCCCAGTAATGGTGTGGATAGTGTAGGGGATGTTATTCCATAGAATGAAAATAGCTTGAATAGAGTAGCTAGCATCTGGCGAAGATCAATAGAACAAATTTCTGAGGATTCTTAGTCTTCAGTGGTTAAGGATAGGGAAGCTCGTTTCGTGCTTTCTCTGTTTCATGCCTTTGTGGTAACTCTATGATTATCAAGAGTATCCATAATTCTTTGCCAAATGGCAAAAAATTATTTCAGATTCTAAACTAACTTACCGAATTATTCTACCGCATCGCTAAAATAACCTAGTGTCCATCATTTCTTAGGTCCGACTAAACCTTTTTCCGGTTCCTATCGTCTCTAGAGTATTACTATGACTTAAAAGGAGCGGTATTCATGGAAAAAAGGCGAAGAACTAAAGTGTTTCGTATCATATTAATAATTATTGCAATATTGATTATCAGTCCGTTGTTATACCTTACCTATGATCGATCATTAATGCCGCCAGTACCGGATTGGACTTCGCCATCATATATCCCTGGAGAAACCTGGGTGCAATATGCCACCCGATACCTTGAAACCAGTAATAAACCGAATGCGTTAGCGTATTACTTGAAAGCGTTAAGTCTGTATCAATCAAAACCAATGAATGAAGCATATTTTGAACTCGATACTATAAGGCGATATGGATGGACGAAATCGTATCCTAAAGCAGAACTAGCGCTACAAGCAAATAGCGAATCGATACAAGAGATTATCCTTGGTGCGCAAATGAAACAATGCGAGCTTCCTCCTAATCCATATACTCTATCGGCACCAGTTCCACACTTTCTAAATATCCTATATTTAAGTAAACTCATTATTGCTGCTGGGAAGAAATATGAACAACAAAATCAATCACAAAAAGCGTTACTCGATTATTTATATAATATCCAATTTGCTAAAGATTTTGGTCAAAAAGACCAACCGTTACTTTCTGATATGATAAGTAGCAATATAATTCTAATAAATACGCAAGCAATTTTGCAGCTTATTACACAAAATAAATTAACTGACCAAGATTACCGATTTATCATTATCGAGCTAAGTCGTATTGAAAGAGAACAAACTACATTTGCGCAAGCATTGGAATCAGATTATCGAATATGCTATTTCGAACTATATAAAGATTCAAAATCTTCGATAAAATTCGCTAACCTGATGAATCAAAGCTATCTACCTATTGAAGAAGAACCTATCTCGAATACTATTATTGCCAGTTATATATTCTTGAATCGTGGTCGAGTTCTCCGGAATTATCGTAATTACATTAACGATACTTTAGGCACGATGACCACGAATCCTTATTCTGCATATATGAAAATTAATTGGGAATTAAGAGTTCCGCAAGATTATATTAATCATAAGTTTCTTGTTACTAATGATTGGAAATATACATATACTCGTCTGATATACGAAGTTGCCACTGTACGCCTGGCTCAAATCCAGGCTGCAATTCAGTTATATTATTTAAAAAGGAAACAATGGCCGAAAGAGTTGAATGATTTGAAAACATATGTATCACCGATGCCGGTAGACCCGTTTAATGATCAATCTTTTCTTTGGGCAGTAGATTCTAGTGGGAAGCCATTTTCATATAGTGTCGGCCCTGACTTTAAAGATAATGCGGTGAAAGTAGTTTATGACCCGACGAATGGAGTGATGAGTGTTGGAGACATCCGCCCGTAGGGCGACCAAGGAACGAAAGAACGAAAAAACTAGAAACGATTATTCGATTTAACTTATTTAACTATTTAACCATTTAATTGATTAGAATCCTATTTCAATAGATACCAATGGGATACGTCTACTGCAGTTGAGGCTTGGACCAGATTCCAGGTATAGGTATCATAAATAGAAGTAGTTCGAATCAACGATGTCGGATGCATGATTTTCACTTCCAGCGTATTGGTACCAGTAGTCAAATCGGAATTAGTCAAAAATATATTCTTAGAAGTCGCATCAGAAATCAAGGTACTATTCAATCGCCATTCATAGATAATCGGAGTAATCGGAATCGGGGCGACAATAAAATCTACTCCCGCAGCTCCGACTGAAACTGTAGTAGCCGTAGATGGACTAACCCCATCTGCTAGATTAACGATATTGGTATATTCAATCGCATGCGCTTGTTTGCATACCGGGCAGAATGGTCGGTTCAAACTCCGCATCTCGCAGCTATACCACGGCCGGTATATTCCAGTAGATTTATATCGCGCACCTTCAAAGGCACCAACAATCGTATCATACGATGAAGATTCCGGAGTCGGTAGCGGGGTACCCGATTCAACCCAAACCAGCCATTTTAACCCGGTACCGGAATAATCATAATCGACGTTCGGTTCCCAATCTCCATCCGGATACCCGGGATAGGCATCTTCATATTCATCTGCCAATCCGGCGAAGGTATGTCCGCATTCGTGAAGGACTACTTCATTAGATGCGGAATGAATTGACGCTACTGATATCGAGCCACCAGACCCGCCGTATCGAGTAGAATTGACTAAAACGAAAATATAATCCCAAACTCCGGTGCCGACCAGACTATTAGCTGCGGCAATCGCTCTTGAATATCCGGTACCATTGATGGTTAATAACCGTTCGATATTACTGGTCCAGAAGGTTGAGTTAAGATAGGTATCGACATAGATACTGTTCGGTGGTTCATCAGCTCCCTGTTCATTACTTTCAATATCAATCCGATACACATTGGTTCCATTGAAATAGACATCCCAAGGTGATTTGGATTTAAACGCATTAACAAAATTCTGGGCATGAGTAGTGAATGTCCCAGCAGTAAGATTTGCTAAAGTATATCCATCGCCCATAACTACAAATACCAACCGGTTGCTATCGATGCCGGTATCCCTAATCTTGGCACTAGATATTGGACCAGCAAATAGCTTATTCAGTGGTTCCGGGATGACGAACGACTGTTCTTGAAATTGGAATACTGCTGGTATTTGACTGGCAGTAACTCCATGTAAGGTTACCCCCGATTTAACCAGTCGGATAGATGCAGGCTTAATATCATTCATTGGACCGGGGATACGAACCACAACCGCTGATTCTTCAGGTATCATTATCTTGCAGGGTTCTCCGGAATCCATAATCAGTCTGATACCGAGAGGGAACTCAGCAATCGTTTCTCCGAGAGCATTTCCTTGAGCATCTATCCAAGTTAATGAATATTTCAATTTTAAAGGGGCACCGTTAATCCCCGGAGTCTGTATCTTTTTCTGCATCATTGGGATTTTATCGGCAGCAATCAGGGTTAATGATTGTTTAGTATAGGAGAAGGTTAATTGCCAATATTGGTCTTGACTATAACCAATAGACACAAGCATAAAACTGGATAAAATTATATAGATTAAAAACCGATATAGTTTATACATAGCTATTTCTTTTATATAGCATCGTACCATATCAAAATCGTTAGATGCAATAATAAAAAAGGGGATTCAAGCTAACTTAGATTGAATCCCATTTTCGACCGCTATTTTTCAAATACAGATTACTTTATTTGATTAAGTTGTCGGAGCTATTGGTGGTGTCGGTGGAACAGAAGGTACTGGCGATACTTGTGGCCCCGGTACAATCTTTTTCGGTTTCCCGAATTTGGTTAGGATAACCGCTCCGAATCCGGTTAGTTCAAAAATCAATACTAGGAACCAGCCTAAGAACGGGATATATTTAACGATAACCAAAATGAGTACGCCGAGTAATGCAAGCCATAGTATGGTTTGGCTCTTTAAATGGAAAAATCTGGTTCCGATCATTAATGCCACACTCGCATATCCTAATAGCCAGGCGATAATAGCGATGATTATGGCTATCGGAATTAATGGAATCCCAATACAGGTGATGGCGAGAAATATCAATAAGGGGATGAAGAGTATTGCTGCCGCAATACCGACAGCGAACGATTTTCCTGGAGTCTGATAGATAGTATCCGAAATCAACTGAATTCGGTTGGGTACCAAAACCATGGCTAAAACCGTAGCGCAGAAATAGATGATATTAAATAAGGTGATAAAAAATAAATATTTAAATGGGAAAAAGCGGTGATGGTCAGCTTTCCCCTGAAAGAATCTCCCGAAATCTATACCTCGGATAGCACCGACGGCAACTTGTTGGCCATGCAGTTTGGCTGTGGAATCGATATTCATTGTTCCACCGACGCAAACTGCATCACCATATACTTCACCAGAACTGCTAATAGTTAAACTGCCGCCAACACAAACCGCATCTCCGGTTACTGTTCCTTCAACATTTAAATTCCCACCGATCGCTACTGCATCTTTGACTACTTCGCCAGGTTGGATATGAACACTCCCTCCGACATTAACCCGATCAGTTCCAGTCTTACCGATATATTTATTTTCTTCAGGTATCTCCGGTTTCTTCTCATACCTTAGTAATATCGGTCCTTGATGTATTCCACCTAATCCTAAAATATCACAAACCCGGACGGCGATGAGATTCTCTTTTCCCGGTTTAACAGCGATAGATGGTAATGCATAAATGCGATATACTTGATCCGGGAAATCAGTACTTTCATCAATATGCCCGACTAATTCACCATTCCAATATACCCAATCGAGATCATCGATTTTCCCTAATGCTAGATAAATGGTTTTTTCTGACCATGCCGCTGGGATTTTGATATGTTTCCTATACCAGGCATAACCGCTATATGGTTGGTTTTTAGTATCTTTCGTCCAGAAAGAATTTGCAGTAGTAATTCCCTGGTCTTCCCAAAACGCAGGGACTTTTATTTCGAGCCATTTTTTATCATCAAACTTCGGCTCATTCCATTTTTTAGCTAATCCGGAATCTTCTGGGTCAGTCTGGAATTTCCAGAGTCCTTCCAGCGAAATAGTGGTTGTAGTATCAGGAGCTAGAACTACCAATGGTGACGGTGCTGAACTTGGGGCAGTAGTTGCGGCGATAGCATTCTGATTAAGTAATTTCACCGCACCAAATCCTGCTAGAAAGATAACTAAAAGTAGCGTGATGAATAAGTAGAGTGTATCTCTAAACGACATATAGGTTCCTCCCTATTTAGATTTAATTGAAACTACTGCATACTACGCTTAGAGTAGTATAGAAGTTTCATTATATTGTTTACGAAACAGGAGTTGCTACCGGTGCCGATTCAGTTAATCCTACCCAATCCCGATATGCACAAGCTACTGTGCAATAATATATCGGTATGGTAACTAGCATACCTATACAACACATCATAAAACCAAGAAACAGTAATAATCCTCCGACAAGAGATAAGAGCGTGAACCCGGCAATATTCGGCCAGATAATTTTCCGGCTTTCTTCCATGGCCTCCCAGAATCCGAGATTCTTTTCAATCATCAAGAGATAAGTGAAGCTATACATTCCCCAGACTACAAACATTCCGATAATGCATAAGAAGAGTCCAAGGAAGCTAAACAATCCGATTAACAAGCCGGCAAGAAATGCCGGTACAAAATTATAAAATCCTTTGGCTAGATGGCCGATATCGAATCGTTCCCCGCGCATTCTCTGAAGGATGATATAGAAGTAACTATAGGTTAACGGGCCGGTGAGAAATATTCCAACTTCTTTTATAACACCAATTATCAGAACATAGATTAAAGTGAATAAAACGAAATCCCAGAAATTGACTTGCACCATTTTCCACCCTTCACCAATCCATTTTCCTATAGTTACTTCCCGTGGCACTTGATTCATAAATTATCCTCCTCCTTAATTTAACACCATAAGATGTATCGCTTTGTGTTTTCTATTATACCAGTAATATAGCCCGCCAATAATCATGACGGTTTCGATAATTAAACAGGTTGATATAGTCGGTAATCCATACCGCACCAGCGAACTGAATGCAATCCATAAACCGAATCCTAACTCGCTGAATTTGGCGATTACATTGGATACATATATTACCGATTGCTTAAACATTATTAGTAGATTAAAATTGGTTTGTGAAATATATCGATATGCAAGATAACCCAGAATATATACTACTCCTAGGCCGATAGTATAAGCATAGCCGAGTGTCGGGAGCCACCCTTTAACTCTATCCCAGAACGATACTTTAACCGGCAGAACACGTACTCGAGCCATAATTGTTCCGGCTAAATCGCTTGGTGGGTCTAATTCGGGTAACGCTTCCAAACATTGAACCAAATCTTTTAAGGTATGCAGTTCTTGTCGGCATTCAGCGCATTCAGTAAGATGGGATTCCAGTTCCTGGCGCTCAACTTCAGGCAAGGCTTGTTCTAAATAATCTTGTAATTTCGATTGTACCTGATTATGATTCAGCATAAATATCTCCTAATTTCTCTCTCATTAAGATTCTTGCCCGATAGAGATTGGTTTTAACCGTACCTAACGGGAGATTTAAGATTCGAGCGATTTCCTGTAATGGTAATTCTTCGATATGGCGAAGAATAATCACAGCCTTGAATTGTTCCGGTAAGCTATTGATAATTGTTTGGATCCGTGCACATTTCTGGGCTTCGCTTAATTCATTTCTGACATCTGGAGTTTGGTCAGCGATGTCGTGATAATGCATTTCCTGCCCGGTTTCTTCATTGGATTCATCGAGCGAAACCGTCCGCCGCCGTTTTTTCCATCGGAGATGGTCGATACTCAGGTTCTGGGCGATGCGGAATAACCAGGAGTGAAATGCCAGTTCCGGATTATGTTTGGATAACGATTGATATGCTTTCACAAAGGTCTCCTGGGTGATGTCTTTCGCATCGTCTGCATTCCCGAGAAAACGATATACCAGATTATATACCGGCTTCTGGTACCGGATGACCAATTGTTCAAATGCTTCCGGATTGCCGGACAAACAGCGTTGGATGGCAATGAGATCGTTATCAAGTGCTTGTTGATTCTGGTTTTCCATCGTCTTATTCTATATTAGACTACGATTAAGAAATAAAAAAGTTTCTTTTTTTTTGCTATGGAATATCCTATTATTATATAGTTATAATGCTAAAAAAGGTATTATTTTTTAATCAGAAGGAGATTACGCGATGAAATATTGTATGTTTACGCTCCTTGTTCTCCTCATGATTCCGCAGCCCAGTTCAGCTGCTTGGGAAATTGTTGTTCCCGGTATAGAATATCAGCAATTTCTGACCTATGTTCCTCCGGGACCTACGAATGTCTATGTTACCAGAATGCACCGGGATTCAACGAATTGTATTATCGATAGCATGATTGCCCAAGGGAGGTTATGTAAAACCGGACTGTCTTCCGGAAGAGAAACGGTTAGCGGGATGGTTAGCCGATATCAGGATACGATTAACTATTGGGGCAGTACTACTTCATATAGCCAGTATTGGGGACCGCGAACCCAAATTATCGCTGCGATCAATGGCGATTTCTTTAATACTTCTAGTGGCGTTCCTGCCGGAGGACAATTTATTGGCGGTTGGTTTGCGAAACGGTTCTCTGAATATGGCGGAAATAGCGGGTTTGTTTGGAAATTCAATCGGACCTGTTTTCTAGGTGGAAACGTCAGAAATGGCGATGCGCCCGGAGTATTTCAACAGCTTGTTGCTTTCGGTTCAAGTACCGCTACCATAACCAAATTGAATACTACCCGAGGAACTAATGAGTTAGTACTCTATACACCTCAGTATGGTCCTTCTACTTATACCGATAGTAACGGCACTGAGGTTTTAGTTCGGATGACTCAACCGAATTTATCGTTTCCACAACATACCTGGTATGCTTTGGGTACGGTTGTTCAAGTGATACCTAATGGCGGATCCACTCCGATACCATTCGATCATGTGGTTTTTTCAGGGAATGGAACTCAAGCTGCATATCTATACAGCCAATGCCCTATCGGACAAGAAGTACGAATATATATGCATATCAAAGATTGGGGGGTATCTACTTCAGAAAATCCATATATTCCAGCCGCGTTACCTTATGATCCGGATTGGGGTAAAACCTATGCAAGTATCGGCGGTTCAGTATATTGTGTGGTGAGTAGCAAGCCGTGGTTTAATAATTGGAGTGAAACGCAATATACTATTCGACGGCCAAGGACTGCGGTTGCATTTAATAGCACTTATATATATTTTGTCGTCGTTGATGGCGATAATCCGGGAACGAATGAAGGAATGCTGTTTACCGAACTGGCTAATTTTTGTGTTGATACTTTAAATGCGGAATTCGCGATGGCTCAAGATGGCGGCGGGTCCTCAGAGCTTTGGGTAAACGGTCAGGTAAAAAATAATCCTTCTGACGGCAGTGAACGAGCGGTAGCCAACGGCTATGTTATGGCAGTTGTTCTACCGATGAGTAAAACATCTACTTTTCGAACTGGAGATAAAGTCATGGCGAAATCAAATGCCGCAATCAGGCTTGGTCCGGGGACGAATTTCGATACATTGACTACTGCACCCATTGGAACTATTGGTAGTATAATAGGTCATTCATGTAACGGAGTCCTGGCGAAAGGAACTAACTGGTGGAAATGGAAATATGGAAGTACCGAAGGATGGACTGCGGAAACCAGTCTAGAATATGTTCCTGCAGGTAAAATCAATAATTGGGATAAATATTAATCGTACTGAATAATCCGCCAATTTAATATAGAGACTACATTTTGTATTGATAAATTATAAGGAACTTATCCATGAAGAACAAAATTGTTATGCTGGTTATGCTGGTAAGTTTATCGTTTTGTATTACCAATATCTCTCTGGCCGATTGGGCTAATATCGGTCCGGGATTTGACTATCAGGAATTCTATTACTCTATTCCTATCGGTCAAACCACGGTTTATGTTGCCCGGATGAGTCGAGCATCAACCAACTGTGTTATCGATAGTATGATTGCACAAGGTAGATTTAATAAAACCGGATTAGTTTCAACCCGGGAAACCGTTAGCGGTATGGCTAACCGATATGATGATACGATAAATTTCTGGGGAACAGTAAGTTCAAAAGGAGCATATAATGGAACTCGGACCCAGGTTATTGCTGCGATTAACGGCGATTATTGGGATACTACTAATAATTACTTACCCCAAAGCGGGCAGGTTCAAAGTGGGTGGTTTTGTAAGCGATTTCAAGAATATACCGGGGGGAGTGGCTATGTGTATAAAGGAAATAACCGATCGCTGTTTCTTGGCGGGAATGTCCGTAATGGAGAGGTGCCCAATCAGGTGGCACAACTGGTTGCCTTTACGGTAAGTACCGCTACGATTACGCATGTTAATACGATTCGTGGTACTAATGAATTAATTATTTATACTCCGCAATATGGACCGAGTACATACACAGATGATAGTGGAGTAGAGGTGGTAGTACAGATGGTTCGTCCCAATGTTCCTTTTCCTATAGGAACATCCTATTCATTGGGTAGTATTATACAAATCAGAAGCCATTTAGGTTCTACACCAATACCTTTTGATAGTGTGGTTTTTTCCGGCCATGGAAATAAAACCACCTTGTTAAGTCAATGTACCTTAGGTCAATCAGTAAGAGTATATATGCATATTAAAGATTATGGTACCTCCGGAACACCATCGTTACCTAATGACCAAGATTGGGGACAAGCATATTCCAGTATCGGTGGCGCCGTATATTGTGTGGTTAGTAGTATTCCTTGGTCGGATAATTCGAGTAAGTCAGAGTATGTTGCCCGTCGGGGAAGGACGGCAATAGCATTTAATAGTACTTATGCATATTTTGTGGTGGTTGATGGCGGACAATATTGGGAAGATCATGGCATGCAATTTTCGGAATTAGGGAGTTTTTGCGTTGACTCTTTGCAAGCGGAATATGCTATTGCAGAAGATGGCGGTGGCTCTTCGGCGATTTGGATCAACGGAGTAATTAAAAATCATCCATCGGATGGTTCGGAACGTGCAACAACTAATGGTTTGATGATGGTAAATGTGCTACCAATGAGTAAAACGTCAACATATATATCAGGAAGTTTTGTGGTTTCTACAACGAGTATAACGGTTCGATTGGGTCCGGGAACTAATTATGCGGTAGTTACTACGTTACCTAAATGGACGCAAGGTATCATTGGTTTGCATTCGTTTAATGGTGTTTATGCAACCGGGAAAAATTGGTGGAAATGTCAATTTGGCAGCACCGAAGGTTGGGTTGAAGAAACCTTGGTGATACAAATCCCGGTGCAATTAATCGATTTCGAAGCTATTCAAGAACCACATAATACGAAAATTATTATAAAATAATATAAATAAAACACTAATGAGATTAATAATTAAAACCGGAAAACTATAAAGCTATTATTTATCTTTATAGTGTTCCGGTTTACTTTTATATGCATAAAAAAGTCACAGTTTTCCTTTTTATATTCTTACTAACCTTTTCTATTAGCAGAGCTGATTGGATTTCTGTCGCTCCGGGGGTAGACTATTCCTCCTATACCATTGCCGGTCCAGTGCGGGTATTTGCTACTCGGATGAGTCGCGCTTCGACGAATATGTATATTGATACCTGCTTGGGGCAAGGGAGGCTGCGGAGTTATTATAATACCGAAAAGGTTAGTAGTATGGCATCAAGATATAACGATTCGATTAGTTATTGGGGGAGTATTACCTCAGATACCAAGTATTGGGGAAATCGGGCGCAAGTGGTTGCTGCGATTAACGGCGATTTCTTTGATTTAGGCGGTACGGGTGATGCTACCAATGGTGTGATTCATTCCGGTTGGTTCTGTAAATCATTTTCCGGTCAAACTTATCCTAAAGGAAATGGTTTTGTCTGGAAATCTGATCGGACATGTGTTTTAGCAGGATATATTGCCGGGGAAGATACGACCAATCTGGTTATCATAACGTCTGTTGGTTCAACCACAATTTCTCATGTCAACCGATCTCGCGGGACGAATGAACTTATCCTTTATACCCCGCAATATGCGGAACGAACGTATACCGATAATACTGGTACTGAAGTTTTAGTGCACATGACGCAACCGACGCTTATCTATCCAACCACCACCGTATATTATTCCATCGGGACTATTCTACAGGTTAACAAAAGCCAAGGCTCGACTATGATACCATTTGATGGCGTTGTTTTATCAGCGAGTGGGACGAAAACCACCTGGCTCAATCAATGTAGTCCTGGACAAGAAGTTAAAATTCAGCTGCATCTCAAAGTAAGTCGGTATACTGGAAAAATCCCGGCACAAGATTGGACTCGGGCATATTCTTTTGTCGGGGGGCAATATTACTGTGTTATCAGCAGTCAGGTTCCGACGACTGATTGGTCTACCACCTCAAGTTTAGTTACTACTCGGCATCCGCGAACCTGTGTCGCATACAATTCAACCTATATATATTTCGTTATTGCTGATGGGCGAACTTCGAATAGTATTGGGATGACCATTCCGGAGTTAGGATATTTCTGCCGGGATACCTTATCAGCGGAGTTTGCCGTTAATCTTGATGGCGGAGGGTCTTCGGCACTCTGGGTTAATGGTCAAATAAAAAATCATCCTTCGAGTGGTTCAGAGCGATCGGATGCGAATGGATTAATGATGGTTAATGTCGTTCCGATGAGTAAATCTACAACTTTTTATACCGGAAAACCAATATATCTGATGTCTGGCAAACAGATTCGTTCAGGTCCGGGAACAAATTTTGGAGTGGTAACAACTTCATCTATGATACAAGGAGGAACAATAGGTGCGCATGCACTAAATGGAATTTATGCCAAGGGAAAGAATTGGTGGTACCTGAATTTGAATGGACTTGAAGGTTGGGCTGCCGAAACTGATTTGACGCAAATCCCAATTCAACTCCTTGATTTTGAATTGAACTAATACTAGAAATTGTAAAACTAAGATAACTCAATGATTAAGAGGAGATATGGAGCATGGATATGAAATTGTTTTCGTTACCGTTTATGTTAACGCTTTTTATCGGAATTATAACTTCTACTAATATTGGATTAGCCGCACCACGATATGATATCTCAGAAAAAGTCGGCGATATGGACTTTAAATATATTCCCGGGCAAGGGGTAAAACTATCGATATCCGGTATCCCGGTATTAAGCCAGAGTTCGATGTGGGTGATGGCTCCCGGCTGGATATCTCGTATCTATGGTATGAACGACCAGCCGAAATTAATACAAGAAGCGACGATTGAACCATATCAAGGGGGAAAGAAAATCGTTTTACATCATTATCTATCTCCGGATCGTAACTGCCCATTCTCAGGAACGGAAACGTTTATCCTTTTACCGGATAATACCTATACCACCAGTATCGAGTTTACTCTTGCCCAAGATACCCCCGCCATTATCGAATGGAATGTCGGTGGATTCAATCCCTTCCTTATCATTGGAAAAACCTTTAGTGCGATTACCGGCGAAGCGAATATCCCTATTCATGGAACCGTACCAGTAGAAGCGGTCGGTGGTAAGATTGCTGAGAGTACTATCGCTCGCGGTTTTAGATCGATAATCTTGGATTCGCGACTTGGTCCGATCGAAATATCTTCGGATCCGAATAGCAATCCCATCTTTTTCGATTATCGGAAAAATCAATGGGCGGATGAAAATAAACCGGTATTTTGGCTGGGATTGCTCGAACGAGATATTCCGTTCAATAAGAAGATGGTCTATACTTTTTCCCTGAAGTTTCCGAAACAGAAGAAATTCGAATCGACCATGGCTAAAACTTCGATGAGTCGCCTACCGATAAAGAAAGTGTTGGATGCCCAAATCCCGAATTGGGAACAGAATTATATTATGCCGATTCCGAAACAATTGAAATATACCGGCAAGCTCTTTCCGTTATCGAATCAAACCAAAATATATATTGGTAAAAACCCGACTCCGGGAGTCGAAAATGCATTGGCATTCTTTCTTAAAGACTTAAAAGACTTATATCAAATCGAACCGCGGATAATAAAAGATGAATATGCAGAAAATGCAGTAGAGAGACCATCAATTTATATCGGCGAAGCACCCCGGTGTATCAATCCATCAACAATTTGTACCCGGGCACATTTACCGGTACCGGAGAATAAAGAAGGATATTCACTTCTCGTTGATAATAATCTTGTTAGTGTTGCTGCAAATAGCGAACCGGGAATATTTTATGGATTAACCAGTTTAATTCAATTAGCTAAGGTAACGGAAGAAGGTATCTATCTAAAAGGAGCGGAAATAATCGATTATCCGGCATTATCGTTCCGCGGGATTCATTGTTTATCCGGGAAAGATGCGGGAGATGAAATCGCGAAAGCGGTGCGTACCCTTATGGCGAGGTATAAGATCAATTCGCTGCTCTGGCAGGTAGAATATCTGCGCTGGGACTCGCATCCGGAAATTGCTAGCGCGCAATATGGGATAACGAAAACTGATGCCCAAAAAGTAATCGATGCGGCAAAACAGAATAATATCGAAATTATCCCTATGGTTCCATCGCTTGGCCATACCGAATGGATTTTTGCCAATAACCAGCATCTGGATTTGGCTGAAGACCCGGATAAACCGTATGCATATTGTGTTACCAACCCCGATACCTATAAGTTTATCTATAGTATTTTTGAAGAAGCGATAGCGTTTTTTAAACCGCGATATTTCCATATCGGGCATGACGAAATTACCACCGATGCCCGGTTTCCGAACCGCAGTTTAAAATATGGCAAGACAGCTACTGACCTGATTATGGAAGATACCAATCGACTCCATGATTGGTTTACCGAACGAGGGATTAAAGTAATGCTTTGGGGCGATATGTTTCTTAATCGGGATGAATCACCTTCGTCAGCATTTGCCCCAACAGTAGCAGAAGCAAAAAAACGAAGAGCACTCCTACCGAAAGATATCACCATTTGCGATTGGCATTATGATGCTACCGATACTCCAGATGCTTTTCCCTCGTTAAAACTTTGGAAAGATGAAGGGTATGATGCAATCGGTTCCGGCTGGTATTTTGCTAATAACATTCGGAATCTAGCGAAAGCTTGCGTTATTAATGGGAATAAAGGATATCTGCAAACCACCTGGGCGGGATTCAATTTCAAAATCGATGGGAATGAACCGAGTTGGTTCCAATATTGGGCATATCTCTGGGCGGCGAATTATGCCTGGACTGGAGATAATGTTGATGCGGCTAAACTGCCATTTAGTGCCAAACAGGTTTTTCTCGATGTTTGGTCGCAGCGGAAGCCGGTGCTAAAGAAGAAATCAGGATTCATGATCGATTTACAGCAACTCTATAACCGCCGATTGAGTGATGATACTCAGAAAATCGGATGGATGGGATATGGTGCAGACTTAGATTTAACTTCGTTTCCCAAGCTGCAAAATCTTTTTGGAGAAACGCAATTTCTGATTAACTCCAATGCGCAGGATGAATCGGCAATATTCTTAGCCGGGAAATTTAATCCTAAAGGAAGTTATCCGCAACAGATTAATATTCCGGTTGCGAATTCAATCGCAACCGAATTGCATTTCTTACTTACCGCAGCATTTCGTACCAGTGATAATACCGAGGCCGGAGCGATAAATATTACTTACACCGATGGAACAAAGAAAAGCGTTAAATTAATTTATGGGAGAAACTTATTTGCGTTTAACGATGTTCGTACCGGATTGGGCTGCCGATTAGTGTGGCAGGGGACTGCGAAACTCGGCCAGCCGGTCGGGATGTGGGATGTTATCTGGCAGAATCCGGAGCCGAAGAAAAAAATTAAACTGATTTCGATCCGATCTACCGGCACCGAAGCCAGTCCGATTTTGTTAGCAATAACCGGGATAAATTAATGAATGGCTTTATATAAATAATGAGATAGTTTTTATTCGAACCCCCCGGTTACCTTATTATTTATTTAATGCTAGTGGCTATTTTAAACTTAAAAAATAGGGGTATATTACGTATATAAGATAATCGATAATCGCGATTTCTATCCGGTTTTATTTTAGCAGCAACTGAATTTTTACCAAATAGGAAGAATTATTCTTTTAAAGATTTCAAGACAAATAGGTTATTATCAACATTTATGTTAAGAATTTAAATCCTAGTATTCATCTAGCCTAGAAGTCTATCCTATAATAAATTTTTTTATTCCTTAATCTAACAATACTTAAGCCCATCTATCTTATTCACAAAAACAGGAGAATCTCCTTGGCGGTTCCATTTCGATAACATCCATTTAGAGGAGAGGGTTGGAAATTGATCGGGTCATTTCCCAACCATTTCCGGTATAAAAAGCTAATAAATCAAAAAAAAGACTTGACAATGGTTATAAAAGTCTGCTATATTACCAAAAACGTGAATAAGTCAGAATTATATATTTTTAGTATCTAATGCACACGTAAAACATCAGGGAAACCAAAGGCGATAAGGGAAACCAAGCGACTTATTAATCACAAAAATGTAAATAAATTGAAGTTTCGATTTAATCAAAAAAGTATAAATTTAACTTAACTTAAGGTTTACAAGATAGAAGCATATAGTGACAACATAATAATGAAAGGAGGGGAGCGTTCATGAAATTAGGTTTAAATAAAGCTGTTAATAAAGATAAGAAAGGAGGAAAGTTAACTATGAAGAAATGTTATGTATTATCAATGATAGTTTTAGTCGTTATATTAACCAGCACCGTTTTTGCCGGGATTCAAGACCTCTGGTCAGTGAGTATTAGTACTGCGCGACTAAATCCACGAGCGATGTGTTTTAATCCTGCTACCGGTCATCTCCTGGTTACCAATAGTGTTGAATCAACCATATTCGTTTATGATACTACCGGTCAGTATGTAAAATCGATGAATAACGGTGGGTTCCCATTTTCCGGCGGATTTTTTCCGTACGATTTAGATGTCACTCAAGATGGAGTAATTTACGCATTGCATTATTCACAAGGTAGTGTATATCGCTGGGAGACTGAAGATTCGATTCCAACGGTAGCGTTAGGCGTGGGGACAACCAGTATCCGCGGGATGAAAGTTGTTGGAACTGGAGCGAATACCATTATCTATACTACTTTTGCAACCGGAAGTTGTCGGATGTTTCTACCCACTTCGATATCGGATTACACCACATTCCAAGCAGCAGAAACATTTGGCGATGGGAGTGTCGGATTGTGGGCAGTCACTGCAGCCGGCGATACCGCTAATGCAGTAGTTTATGCAATCCAGCCGGTAGGGGCTCCATGGCAATTCGCTAGTTTTACTAAAAACAATGGTACCTGGAGTAAAAATGTTAATTTCAAAGGAACCTATCGGCGGTATGCAACGATGATGGAAGTATGTCCTACCAATAACGATCTATATATGATCCAATATTATACGAGTACAGATGCTGCGTTTGCCAATAATAACGTGCGTCATGACCGGGTTCTAGTCCGGCTTGATGGAGTGACAGGTGTGCAAAAAGAAGTTTTTGAAGTTGCAACCACCATCCCGAACTCATATGTATCCAACGGTACCGATTTATCCTTTGATACCGCGAACCATATTATCTACTGGCTGTTTAGTGTCGGAGCGAGCACAGCAGTGCCGGCAGGTAACCTGCTCCTAGGGGCTGTGAAATATACTGATGAACCATCTACTTTGAAGGTTTATGAAATTCCGGCGATTACAATTGATGGTAGTGCCGCTGATTGGCCGGGATATGTTATGGAGACCGCAGTAGAGTGGAGCTGTTATCCGCATAATACGACGTATCTCGGACCCAGCGATTATGCCGGAAAAGTTAAAACTGCCTGGAATCATTACGAGAATCGGTTCTATATCTTTGCAGAAGTTGCCGATGATATCACGGTTAGCCAAGATACCTGGTCATCAATATGGTATGGAGAAGACTTAGCCGGATTCTATTTTAATGCTAATAATGCATATGATTCCACGTTACCAGCTACCGCTATCCAACAGTTGATCATTAAACTCAACGGAATGAATCGTAATGGTTCATTTAGCGCAGGAGGTCCTGCCTCGTATAGTAACTATACCATCACTGGCGTTCAGATTGCGATCGATACAACCAGCACTCCGGGAAAAAGAACTTATGAAATCTCGATTCCGATATACAATTCGCTCGATTCCACAGGAGTCGGTGCATTGCGGATTTTAACTCCGAATGAATATCTTGGATTCGATGCGGAATATGTTGATCAGGATGGGTCTCCTGATAGTAATACGACCTATAAATGGTATGCCTATTCACCGGCGCAATCGAAATTGTCGGTTGGCCATCGAATAGGTACTGCACTTATTAAGGGTATTATCATCAGTCCGGATTATAATCACATCGACCCGGTTGGCAAGACGGAATATTTCACTCAATCGGGCGGAAAACTGCCAATTGTTTGGAATAGCAGTGCGCCAAGTGTAGGCAGTATCGATTCCACCGGATTATTTACCGCACTATCGAATGGGACGACTACGATTACCGTTACCGATGCTGATGGAATTAATAGTTTACCGGTAGTAATTAGTGTTGTTCCAACGAGTGCACCGCTCAGTTCGGAACCGAAGCAGAATCAGATTATCAGAAAAGCCGTGATTCGATTCGAGTTATTTAACTAGATGATGCGTAATTAGGCAGATAAACCAATAGTTGGTGAAAGAAAAAAAGATTTATTTTCTTTCACCAACTTTGTATAACCTCGACGGTAACATAGTAAAAGAAGTAAGTTTCAAATTATGGTACATAGCAATTCGTATATTTTGAAAGCTACTTTATTAGGAAAGGAAGGGAAATTAGCTACAATGAAAACCGCAATACTCTGGGTAACTTTAATGCTTATTATTATCCTTGGAGCCAGTGCAATAGCTGGAATTCAAGAGCTCTGGTCGGTAAGTTATTCGACTACTCGACTTTCCGGTCGAGCGATGTGTTATAATCCGGCTACCGGTCATTTACTATTTGCCAATACTGTTGAATCGACGATTTTTGTTTATGATACTACCGGACAATATGTGAAGACGATGAATAACGGCGGATTCCCCTATACTGGCGCACAATTCCCATACGATTTAGATGTTACCGCTGACGGTGTGATTTATGCGTTACATTATGCGCAAGGCAGTGTATATCGCTGGGAGAATGAAGATGCGACTCCAACGGTAGCATTAGGAATCGGGACCACCAACGTCCGCGCGATGAAAGTTGTTGGAACCGGAGCAAATACCGTTATATTCACTACCTTTGTAACCGGTACATGTCGGGTGTTTGTACCAACTTCGGTATCGGATTATACTACATTTCAATATTATGAGACTTTTGGTGATGGCAGTGTCGGATTGTGGGCAGTCGCTGCTTCCGGTGATACTGCAGTGGCAACCGTGTATGCGATTCAACCGGTAGGAAATCCATGGCAATTCGCTAGTTTTACGAAGAGCGGTGGTTCCTGGAGTAAGAATCTTAATTTCAAGGGAACCTATCGGCGGTATGCAACAATGATGGAAATCTGTCCTACCAATAGCGATCTCTATATGTTGCAATATTATGCCAGTAGTGACGCTGGATTCGCTATCAGTACCATGCGTCGCGACCGAGTTCTCGTCCGGCTCGATGGAACGACTGGCGTACAAAAAGAAGTATATGAACTGGCTACGACTTTACCGCAGGCATATATATCCAATAATACCGATATATCGTTTGATACCACGAATCATATTATCTATTGGATGTGTAACATGGGAGTGAGTACGACAGTACCTTCGGGTAACCTGCTACTCGGCGCGGTGAAATATTCCGATGACCCGTCAACCATGAAGGTATATCAGATTCCCGCAATTACAGTCGATGGTAGTACCACTGATTGGCCGGCCTATGTCATGGAAACCGCAATAGAATGGAGTTGTTACCCGAATAATACCACCTATCTCGGCCCCACCGATTATACTGGCAGAATCAAGACCGCTTGGAATAGTAAACAAAACCGATTCTATATCTTTGCTGAATTAACTGATGATGTTACCGTCAGTCTCGATACCTGGTCTTCGGTGTGGAATGCGGAAGATCTAGCGGGATTCTATTTTAATGCCAATAATATTTATGCGAATAGTTATGGCGTTAATTCTATCCAGCAATTGATTATTAAACTAAACGGCATGAGTCGGAATGCAGTGTTTAGTACCGGAGGTCCTGCATCGTATAGTAACTATACCATTACCGGAGTTCAGTTTGCGATTGATTCGACCAGTGTTCCCGGAAAACGATGCTTTGAAATATCAGTCCCGATTTATACTTCATTGGATTCCACCGGAACGGGAATCACACATACACTAATTCCGAATGAATATCTAGGATTCGATGCTGAATTCGTTGATCAGGACGGGCCGCCGAATAGTAGTACTACCTATAAATGGTATGCCTATTCGCAAGCCCAGTCGAAACTGGGAGTCGGTCATCGTATCGGTACCGTAATGGTTAAGGGAGTAGTGCTAACTCCAAGTGCTGATACCACGTTAGGTAATTCATCTACTATACAATTCACCCAAGTTGGTGGAAAATTGCCGATTACTTGGCATAGCAGCGATACTACGGTTTGTACTATCGATTCCACTGGATTATGCACCGCCTTGGTTTCTACCGGTACCGCTTATATCACTGCTATCGATGCTGATGGCATGACGAGTTTACCGGTAAAAATCGATACCGTCGTACCAGTAATATTAAGTGAATTTAAGTTCGACTAGTAGCATTAATCATTTCTGATTTCTATTTTGGCGAAAGAAAAGCGTCCATCTTTTCTTTCGCCTGTTTAGCCAACTAGAAATCGAGAATTTCAGCGAAATGCTGATGCTGGAGAAGACCCATGAAAAATCGGAGAAAAGGATTTACGCTCATTGAATTATTGATTGTAGTAGCGATAATCGCTATCCTTGCGGCAATCGCTATTCCGAACTTTTTATCCGCGCAAGTCCGGTCGAAAGTCTCTCGGGCGAAAAGCGATATGCGAACGATTGCTACCGGTATGGAATCCTATTATGTGGAGAATAATGCTTATCCTTGTGAATTTTTGTATTGGGGAAGACCGGTACCCTATAATGAAATGGTTCGGATTATGAAAGCAGAAGCGCTCTTAACCACGCCGATAGCCTATTTAACCTCGTTTCCGATGGATCCGTTTAAACAAGGAGAACGATGGAGTCCGCCGGTATATTGGTATTATAATTGGCAAGAAAGATATGGATATCCCATTAATTATAATACTTGGGTGGGTGGTGTAGCGCCATGGTATGATGAATCTGCCGCATGGGTGATTGATTCTATCGGTCCGGATTATACTCCCGGATTCGCTATTCCATATGACCCGACTAATGGAACGGTTACTAATGGAGATATCGTCCGATTAGGGCCGGGTGGCGGTGGAGCAAGATAGAAAGATAATAGGTATACTTAGTTTGGCGGTTGATAGGATGGATATAGTAAAATAATGCAGGGTATCCTGTGTTATACTGGGATAATAATAATTACCGGTAAAGTGAGGTGACATTAGTTACTGATGTACATAACGAAAAGAACAAATAACGGTTTCACTTTAATTGAACTATTAATTGTAGTCGCGATAATCGCTATTTTGGCAGCGATTGCCATTCCGAATTTTCTAGCGGCACAAACTCGGGCGAAAGTATCCCGGGCGAAAAAAGAGTTACAAACGTGCGCGACTGGTCTTGAAGCTTATGCGACCGATTATAATACCTATCCGATATATGATGCGACGCGATGGATGTTAGTCGGTTGGGCGAAATTGACCACCCCAACAGTATATATTACCAAAATCCCGGATGACCAATTCAAATATCGCGGGTTATGGTATGGTGGTATGGGAGCTGCCGGTTGGTATTGGGGATATTTGGATGGCCCCCCATTATCAACTTCACCGCATCCTTGGAAAGTACCGAGTGCATTCACTCTCTGGACCTATGGTCCCGACCTTTGCGGGCAAATCCCGAATTATAAATCGCGGGCGGAACTGGAAGTGGATTATGGTGCGACCTTGACTCCGTATCCGGTAGCTACCGCTTGGGGATTTAAGGGTGGACGATATACCTATGACCCAACCAACGGTACCATGAGTCTCGGTGATGTTTATTACGCCTCAAAATAGAAAGTATTATATGTGGTTGAAGATATCAGTTGTCAGTTGGAATATTTATTCTTACTGACAACTGTTTTTTTTAGCTTTGCTATGGTCAGTCGAGAAATTATATTGGATATCCCCGCTAGAATAAATTATGGGTAAAACGCATGTGGTTGAGTATTTGGTAGTATTTTTTTATTTCATGTTCATGATAATCACCGGCATTGTTTTCCGCCGATTTAATCAGAATTTTAACGATTATTTCCGCAGCGGATGTCGAGGTACCTGGTGGCTGGTCGGAGCTAGTATCTTTATGGCATCGTTTACGGCATGGACGTTTACCGGTGCTGCCGGTGTTGCTTATGAATCGGGAATAAGTGTCGCTATTATATTTATTGCGAATGGATTAGGATATTTATTAAATTATCTATGTACCGCCGCCCGATTCCGGCAATTGCGGGCGATTACCGGTCCGGAGATAATAAAAAATCGGTTTGATACCACAACGCAGCAGTTTTATATCTGGGTAGGAATTATTCCCGGCATATTAATGTCGAGTTTAACGTTATGGGGCACCGCCGTTTTTACTGCTGCGATATTTGGATTTAATCTATCAATATTAATCGTTATTCTCGGATTGGTTGTTCTCATTTATTCTACCCTTGGTGGCATCTGGAGTGTTATGGCTACCGATTTCTTACAAGCATTGATTTTAATGCCAATGACTATCCTCGTAGCATATCTCAGTCTTCAGAGTATCGGTGGATGGAGTCATCTAGTTGCCGAAGTGCATCGGCAGCAGTTGCCAGACCTGTTACATTTCATCGACACGCGTAACGGTTCGATGTTCACTCCCGGATATATGATAGCGATGGTATGTTTCGTTTTAATCAGTTATAATTCGTTAGGTTCGTCAGTAAAATATTTCGCTTGTAAGGACGGACGGGAAGCTAAAAAAGCGGCGGCACTTGCTTCTCTACTGATGTTTATGGGAGTAGTGTTATGGTTTATCCCGCCCATGGTAGCGAAATTGCAATTTGCGGGTTTGGTTGATACCCAGCACATCTCGAAACCGGCTGATGCGGCTTATGCGGTTATATCGATGCAGTTGCTCGCCAACGGTCTATCCGGGATGATTGTCGTTGCGATGTTTGCGGCAACGATGAGTTCGTTAAGCCCGCAATTGAATCAGTATGCGGCGATAATCACGCAAGATATCTATCGACCATTTATCCGAAAAACAGCTACAGAAAAAGAGATTTTTATCGTTGGCCAGATTGCCAGTATATTCGTCGGAATACTGATTATTCTATCTGCCTTATATCTCTCGCGAACGCAGGGTAAGGGATTATTCGAATATATGATGAAATTCGGCAGTCTTTTCGGCACCCCGATGTTAATCCCAATGTTTATCTCGTTGTTTATTAGGCGGACTCCTGTTTGGTCGGCAATATTCTCTATCTGCTGTTCAGCGATCGTTTCGTTTTGCGGATGGAAGTTTGCCTGGAGCTATGAACGCACGGTTTTTACCATACTCATAATCGGGTCTATTTCTTATCTGTTAACCATACCGTTCTGGAAATATGCAAAATCAGAATATCAAAATAAAGTCCGCCGGTTTTATCAAGGGATGAATACTCCGGTCGATTTTGAACAAGAGGTCGGCCAGGCTAATGACCCGAGCCAATTAAAACTGGTCGGCTATGTATCGTTAGCAATCGGATTATTTGTCGCCTTATTACTATTAGTTCCCAATCCGCTTGGCGGACGATTACAAATTCTCTTTGTTTCCGGTTGCATATCACTGTTCGGTATGAGTATGATATATACAGGAAAACGCAGGGAAAGAAAGCAAACTAACTCGGTATAATTTATTCATTTCTATGAAGAAACAAAAATCTATTCCAGTATCAAATGAGGCAATAGTAGGTTCATCTCCATATCCGGAGTTGATCGAAATGATGAAACGGTTGGATGGCGATATTATGGTGCTCGGGGCTGGTGGGAAAATCGGGCCAGCGTTAACCATACTTGCGAATGATGCTTGTTGCCAAGGTAAAGTTAAGAAACAGATTATTGCGGTAGACCTAGCTTTCCATAAACAACAGCAGAAGTTATTTCATTCCAATGGAATTAAATATATCAACTGCGATTTATTAAATTTTAACCAGGTACAGAAACTACCGCGAGCTAAAAATATTGTTTTTATGGCTGGCCGGAAATTCGGGGAGATTGGTTCGGAAGCTTTAACCTGGATGATTAATGGTATCGTTCCGAATAATGTCGCGCAAACTTTCAAGGACGCAAACATTGTGGTATTTTCTACCGGCTGCGTCTATGCGTTAACCTCACCGCAATCCGGTGGAAGTAAAGAGACCGATTCTCCCGAACCGATCGGCGAATATGCCTATTCCTGCCTAACGCGAGAACGGGTATTCGAATATTATGCCCAGCACTATGGTACTCAGATACTGTTATTCCGGCTAAATTATGCGGTCGAACAGCGGTATGGGGTACTGGTAGATATCGCGCAACAAGTATATACTAGAAAACCGATAGATTTATCGGTTAGCTGGACCAATGTTATCTGGCAGGGAGATGCGATTAACCGGGCATTGTTATGTTTAGAACATGTAGCTAATCCACCAGCAGTATTAAATATTACCGGAAAAGAGATTCTATCAGTTCGAGAGATCGCGCAGCAGTTTGGGAATGGCGTCCGGCGCGGAGCGCAGATCGGAGGACGGTTCGATGCTGCGTGCGAGCACCGGCCAGGCTGGCTGGCCATCGCGCAGGCTTAGCATCGGGTTCGAACTGAAGAACGTGAAGCCGAGCAG
>JBHGBB010000190.1:0-7383 GCA_041946755.1 bacterium
CTTCCCGGGAAGGGGGAATACCGGGAGGTTCCGGTTTACGACCGCTATCGTCTTCCCGTGGAGGCCAGGATCCAGGGTCCGGCCGTGGTGGAGGAGCGGGAGAGCACGGTGGTCATGAACGGGCCGGCCACGGCGTGGGTGGATCCGGCCGGCAACCTGGTCGTCCGGCTGCCGGCGGCGGATTCGGTCAAGAGCGGCTCGGGGGCGGCTGCGTCCGGCCCCCTTGGCGGAAAGGAATAGCGGTAGCGCGATATGAAAACTGTTGCTGTTCTAAAAAGGGAATTAACTGAATAGCGCTAATTCCGAGCATTATCCCAATAAATTTTACGAGTTTAAATCCAGCGTTCTTAAAATACTCGAATGATAAAAAAGTAATATCATCGCAGTAATGCTTTTCTTTGATCAAAATGTAAATGATGGTAAATAAGGTGGTAAACCCTATTATTTTGGGGTGGCCATTAAAGATACTTAATCCACTTATACATCCGGCTAGCCAAATATATAAAGGTTGTCTTCTTCTATACGATAGCTCTATTAACGTTAAAATTGCCGGTAAAGCAGTTATTGCTACTAGATGAGTGGTTTGTGCCGTGCGAACAATATTCTGCCCGCTATACGTGAAAATAAAGGAACTTATGAGAGCACCAATCCGGGATAAGCCGGTTAATCGAGCATAAAGATATGTTGCAATAGCAATGATCAAAAAATGGATGAGAATAAAATAATTAAATGCGATAGTATGTGGCAGTATATAAAAAAGAATCAAATTAATCGGGTAATATAGTCCCGTCATATAATCTCCAAATAATGGATACCCGCAAAAAAGTGATGGTGTCCACAATGGAAATTTTCCTTGCTTTAAAATCTGACCTAGATAGACACGAAGCTGAAATTCGTTGGCTCGTAAATCAGCCGAGAAAAATATTCCATGAAGAAGAAAGAAATCTCGGAAATATAAAACTAACAGAAGAGTAATCAAAACAATAGGCAGATATTTAGAAATCCGGTTGGGAAGATAATTGTTCGGCATAATGGAATAATCTACAACAAAATTAGATAATAAAAAAAGGGGGAAACATTTTGTTTCCCCCTAATATTAGTCTAGATTTTCCTAGACCGCTAGAATAAGAGCCAATAAATCTCCTACGGGGTAAGTGCTGAATCCCAGAAGTAGATCGGATCTTTATCCTGCGCTACAGTAACGTCGTCAATATAGTGGATCTGCGCTGATTTATTGGTCGGGCAAATCGCTACGACCTGTATACCAGCAATATCTGTGAAGAGGACTCCACCAACTTTAATCTCCTCCCAGGTATTCTGCGTTAATGTACCCGGCTGAATAATCGAGGCTGCACTCCTACGAATACCATAAGAAGTATTATAGGAATATACATAAGCATAATACTTGCCAGCTTGTCCTGCAGCGGCGCTAGTACATACAAATGCAGAGAATTTGAAACTCTTGCCACCAACTAATTCTTCAGCAAGAGGTGCCTCAGCTACTCCGCTAGCCTGAGTAATTTTCGCTTTCTGTCCTACGGTTTGGCTAATGGAATATACTCCACTCTTTCCATTGACGCTACCTGCCCAAGCGATTGTTCCGATATCGGTACCATCAGCATAAACCTGTGGCCACCATCCTGCGGTGTTCGAATCAAAGGTGCCGTTATTAACAGCAACTTTGGTATAACCGTAGGTTAGGTCGGAATCTTCAACTGCTGGAGGTGCTTGGAAGAATTCAACATCATCCCAGTATAAGTCACCAGAAGCTGTTGCAGTTGCTGGGCTAATACTAACGATTTGTAGTGCAACGACTGTTGCACGTGAATAGAATGATATTTCCATCTGGTTCCAAACATTTGGACCATCCATCATACCATTCGCACCGACATCATGTGCACTACGTGGAAGTCCGCCTAGTGGATCATCGAGGACATACAGATATGTTTTTAGTTTCGATCCTGATACATTAGTTGCATCAGTAGCGACTTTCGCACGAGCAGTATACCAAGTATTCGGGGTTGTCCCATAAACAACTTGGGTACTCTTTATTTTCTTACCAATCGTTAAGTTAGCTTTATAGACGTTGGTTTTTCCAGCAAAACTTGTTGCAACTGTAGGAGTTGGAATCGGTTCAGTACCATCAGCATAAAGCTGTGTGGTCCAACCAGACAGACTTGAGTCGAATTTGCCGTTTGTAGCTAAATTCGGGAATACTTGCAGAATTCCTTTATCATAGTCTGTAGCGTTTGGAGCAGTAGCCGGTGCCGCTTCAATGCGCACTAATTTTTTGCCTGATAGTGCAGAAGTGTTGCTAATGGTTAGGGTTTGCGCTGCAGTATCAATTGCAGCGGTAACTCCTGCGTCAGCGACAACTGAAGTTGCGCCTCCATCATCAAATGATGCCGGCCATGTAGCTACACCAGGATAACTCGGGGTTCCGAAAGCATTAACTGCAGCTGAAATATCAATTGTTTCAGAATCAGTTGCACCTAATACAGCTCGGCCGAGTTTCTTTACCAAATAAGTAGAGTATTTCACTACTTGAGTGGCAATACCATCTCCACCTTCGTTGGTTGCTTGAAATGCCACATTGCGCCAGTTATTCGAGGCTTCTGTTAATCCATAATAATTAATGGTGCCTGGAGCGCCTGCGCTAATTGTAGCAACATCAGTTCCTGTTACTACACTATAGATAGTCGCAGCGTCACTGGTATTATAAACTTCTAAGTCGAATGCACCAGAAAGACTTTTTCCGGCGTAGAGTTTTACATCCGGAACACCAGTATAAACCGGTGCTTGTGCCATTGCATAAGTAACCATTAATGCCATTATCGCAATAAGCGATAAGTATTTCTTCATATTCTTCCCTCCTTTCCTTTCGAAAATTAGTGATAACGCTAAAATTAGTGCCAATAATTCCTTACAATAAATTATTGACAATAAATAAGTGTATCCCTACTTTAACCTTTTGTCAAGTAAAAAATGCTGTTTTTACGGAAAAAATCTCATTTATCTGATTTTTTTTCTGGTTAATATTTATATACCAAAAAATAAGGGATGTCAAGTGTTTTTTACAATATATGGTAAAAAAGTCGAAATTTAGCATTTCTTTCTCAAGAATGATGACCTTGATCGATATTTATTAGTCTAATTTTAGTCGATATGCCATAGAATAATAAACTAAACATTGCAAGAAAAAGTTGCCATACGAGCCATATTTTGATAACATCACTAAGAGAAATCATTTATCGAAAAAGGATATTATGGTCGGTATTGTCTTAGTGACCCATGGGAATTTAGCTAAAGAATTAATGAATGTTTGTATGGGTATAACAGGTGGTTGTAATCAAGTTTCGATCGTAACCTTTTCTTCTAGTGAATCCCGTCAAGTTCTTTGTGATAAAGTAGAACAAACCATTTGCCATGCCGATAAAGGTGCTGGAGTATTAATTCTGGTTGATAGTTTCGGTGGGAGTCCTTCAACGGTTTGCTTGGGGATGCATCCTAATTTCCCGGTTGAAGTTATTTCCGGGTTAAACTTGGCAATGATTCTGGAGGCAGTATATTATTGTGATAAGGTATCATTATCCGAGTTAGCTAAACGAGTTGAAGATGCTGGTAAAAAAGGTATTGTAAATGCTACTGAGCTATATCGAAGAAAATTGAAATCCCAGGGGTGATGAATTAATTTTATGGCACTGAAGCTTGTTCGGATTGATGATCGGCTGATTCATGGTCAAGTCGTGGTGGGTTGGGTGCGCTTTCTCAACGCCGACCATATTATTGTAGCTAATGATGTTACGGCACAAGATGTTATGCAAAAAGCATTGTATGAAATGGTTGTTCCTCAAGAATTAAAAGTTTCTATTCTAACTTTATCGGAAACGGTAGAAAAGTTTAGGCAAGCGGCGTTCGGCAATGATTCGATTATCTTATTAGTATCGCGTCCGCAAGATATTTTAAAATTAGTCAATATGGGAATGATGGTTAAAAGTATTAATGTTGGTGGAATGAGATTCGAGCCCGGAAAACGGCAAATCAGTAAATCGATTTCAGTTAATAATGAAGATTGTAGCGTATTAGCTACATTGGTTAGTCAAGGTATCGAGATCGAAGGTCGGGCTGTACCTACTGATGAAAAATTAGATATAATAAAGCTTTGCAGTGAAATTAAATAAAATCTATACTTGAAAGGATTAGCATAATGAACTTATTTGTATTTTCGAAAAAGAACTTTGGATTTACGTTAATAGAATTATTAATTGTTGTAGCTATTATCGCTATCTTGGCAGCAATTGCTATTCCAAATTTTCTTGCAGCACAAACCCGATCGAAAGTCGCTCGAGTCCAAAAAGAAATGCAATCTTTAGCAACCGCATTGGAATTATATTATGTTGATAATTCTACATATCCCGCAGGTTTTTTCCCCCATTTCGGGGGTGGGAGCGGATGGCAAACTTTTGATTTGAATCCATATTATTTAACGCGATTAATTGTCTTATCGACACCAATCGCTTATTTAAGTTCTATACCGAGAGACATTTTTAATCCTGGAGATGCTTGGACTACTAATCCTAGTACAGGAAATGCCTATGAATTAAATACCTATGTTTATTATCCAAGCAAAAATATCGTTGCGCCGATTGGAGCTAGTTGGACGTATACCTATCCAAATAGTAAATGGCGTTTGGCAAGTTATGGACCGCGGTTAACGAGAAAGAAACAGAGTTTATTGGGATATTATCTTGAAAAAGAAATTGGATTACCTGAATATGAATATGATCCGACTAATGGTACGACAAGTTTCGGATTTGTATCCCGGTTTGGTCCGTAAAAAGGTTGCTAACCGAAATAAAAATCTATGATTCTGCTGAAAATTCGTTTCGGATATTAATCAGTAAATATGGATTGAATAGCAAATCAATCGTAGTCATTGCTAATGCTTTAGCCGCATTAAGTAATCCTTGATGGCCAGCATCGGAAACCGCAGCATTAGCAAAATCTACTGAATGCTCTTGGACTGATTCCGGAGCTATCGCTATTGATGGATGGATTGCCGGAACAATTTGGCTGACATTACCCATATCACTGCTTCCCATACCCGCATCCGGACGACGTTCCAATACTTCAACATGTATCATCCGATAATTTTCAGCAAATGCTGATGCCAAGGTGGCATTGGTTCTCATACTTGCATAACGTGATCGGGATAACGTATATTCTAATCGTGCACCAGTAGCTATCCCCGCGGCGCGAAAACAATTTAATACTCGTTCAATTAATTCATCTAAATATCTATTATCAGGTGAACGGACAGTAAATGAGGCCGAGGCATATTCCGGTACGATGTTTGACGCTTCGCCACCATGAGTAATAATGCCATGAATTCGCGAATCTTGCCGAATATGCTGCCGCAACGCGTTAATCATATTGTAGGATAAAATTACTGCATCAAGAGCATTTACGCCATTTTCCGGGGAACCGGAAGCATGGGTGGCTTTACCATAATATTCAACTTTCATTGATTGACAAGCTATGTTTTTATAATTTACTTCCGTCCTGGTTCCCGGGTGAACAATCATTGCTGCTGCCAGTCGGTCAAAAACTCCCTTTTTTGCCAGGATAATTTTTCCGCCGCCACTTTCTTCAGCCGGAGTACCGATAACCTGAATAATTCCCGGAATATCTTTGACTACTGACTTAACCGCGGCTGCTGCACCGGGACCGGCAACTGCCATGATGTTATGCCCGCAGCCATGGCCGATTTTCGGTAATGCATCATATTCTGCCAGAAGACCAATAATCGGTTGGTCGTTATCACCTTTAAAAGTCGCGCGAAACGCGGTCGGTAAATCAGCGATATTTTTCTCGATAGTAAATCCATTTTTCGCTAAGTATTCCGTTATCCATACCACGGCTTGAAATTCCCGCAGTGATAATTCCGGATGATCATGAATCAGAGTGCTTAGTGCGATCAATTCCTCTTTATTTTTATCGATTTCAGCGATAACCTGTTGTTTGAGTTTATTAATAATTTCCATGAACTGTTATCCTTTCGTTTGTAAGCGGGGGAAAAGTGGATTCCCTCGTCGCGTTTGCAAGTCCGGTCTTAAACCGCCCCAAGGTTCAATCAGGGTATAGGTCTTTTCCGATATTATTTCGTCGCTACCGAGTTCAAACCAGATTCGTTGTGCTGTTTCTGGCATCACCGGGAAAAGCAATCCTGCAGTGGTACGTAAGGTTTCGCTAATTTCATAGAGTATCATGCCTACGCGAGCAAGATTTCCTTGTTTATAAAACGACCAGGGAGTAGTTTCATCAATATATTTATTCCCGCGACGAATTAACTCCCAGATATCCGATAATGCTGAATGAAATGCGAATTCATCATAATGCATTTTTGCTTGTTCGATGGTTTTCGTTCGTAATAATTCAAACTGATTATCAACTTCATGCTTTTCGCTGGGTTGCGGAATCTTACCGTTGAAATATTTCTCGATCATAACTAAGCTTCGATACAGTAGATTTCCTAAATCGTTGGCTAAATCGCTATCAAACCGAAGGCGTAATGAAGCTTCCGAGAAATCGCCATCCATGCCAAACGGCACTTCACGTAAAACAAAGTAGCGAAAGGCATCGACTCCATATTTATCAATTATCGTGTGCGGATCGACCACATTCCCTTTGGATTTGCTCATCTTTTCACCATCGACAGTCCACCAGCCATGCCCGAAAACTTTTTTCGGCGGCTCAATTTCCAATGCCATCAAAATACTAAACCAGATTATCGAATGAAACCGGAAAATCTCTTTGCCAATAAAATGCACATCAGCGGGCCAATATTTTTTAAATTTCTGTTCATCATCTGCGTATCCAATGGCGGTTAAATAGTTTATTAAGGCATCAAACCAAACATAAAAAACATGAGTGGGATCATTAGGTATAGGGATTCCCCAGGTTACGGAAGTTCGACTGATTGATAAATCTCTCAATTCCGACTGGGCGAAATTAACCATTTCGTTTTTCCGGGTTTCGGGAACCAAACAATTCGGATGGGCAGTGATATATTGCAACCAACGGTCGCGCCATTTGGATAATGCAAAAAAATAACTCTCCTCGGTTAGTTTCTGTGTTGGTCGCCCACAGTCCGGACAAATATTACCAGGTTTTAATTGACTCTCCGGCCAAAAAGTTTCGCAGGGAATGCAATACCAACCCTCATAGGTACCTTTATAAATTTCTTTTTTAGTAAACAGTTCGGTAAATAATTTTTGGACACATTTAATATGCCGCGGTTCAGTGGTGCGAATAAAATCAGTATGCGAGATATTTAATCGTTTCCATAATTCGATAAAACGAACGACAATTGAATCGACAAAC
>JBHGBB010000191.1:0-7379 GCA_041946755.1 bacterium
GGCGCTGGAATTATTCGAGCCGTTTATTATCAAACGACTTGAAGAAAAGGGATTGGCAAATACCATAAAAAGCGCTAAAAAATTGATTGAACGGGAAGATTCGAGTGTATTCGACATTTTGGAAGAAGTTACCAAGAAACATCCGGTATTACTAAACCGGGCCCCGACGTTACATCGACTTGGCGTTCAAGCCTTTGAACCGGTGCTGGTTGAAGGGAAAGCTATCAAGTTGCATCCGATGGTTTGTACTGCGTTTAATGCTGATTTCGATGGTGACCAGATGGCGGTACATGTACCGTTATCCCGGCAGGCGAATAACGAAGCGAACCAGATTATGTTGTCCACCTATCATATCCTTTCACCGCGAGATGGGAAACCAATTGCAACTCCATCGCAGGATATCGTTTTGGGTTGCTATTATTTAACCAAAGAAAAAGCTAAAGCAAAAGGTGAAAATAAAGTATTCTCCTCTTTTGAAGAAGCCTGTTATGCATTTGACTCCGGGATAATCGATTTACACGCTAAAATCAAGCTCCGATTATCTGATCCGAATGATTCGTATAAACGACAGGAATGGGCGACTACGGCTGGTCGAATATTATTCCATCTGGCATTACCAGAAGGTATTTCTTTCTTTAGTGATAAACCCTATTCCAATTGTTTACTGAATAAGAAGAAATTGAGTATGATGGTTGCCGATTATTGTAAACAATATGGAAATCAAAAGACGTCAGTATTACTTGATGAATTGAAAAAAATCGGATTCCGGTATGCGACCCGTGCAGGGATTAGCATAAATATCGATGTTTTGAATGTACCGGAAAAGAAGAATGCTATTCTCGACATGGCCAAAAAAGAGGCGGATAAGGTTTATTCCGATTATTCCCGCGGGGTAGTTACCAATACCGAACGATATAATAAGATTATTGATATTTGGTCGCAAGCTACTGAAGATGTTGCGAAAGCGATGTTTGAAGTTATGCAAAATGATAATGCCGGATTCAATCCGGTATATATTATGGCTGATAGCGGCGCGCGAGGGAGTCAACTCCAGATTCGGCAATTAGCCGGAATGCGCGGGTTGATGGCCAAACCGATGAAAAAACTTACCGGGGGCGTCGGAGAAATTATCGAATCGCCGATTTCCAGTAACTTCCGGGAAGGATTAACCGTGCTCGAGTATTTTATTTCTACCCACGGTGCGCGAAAAGGGTTGGCCGATACGGCACTGAAAACCGCTGATGCCGGATATCTAACTCGTCGATTAGTAGATGTTGCCCAAGACCTGACTATCACTGAAGAAGATTGTCATACGATTAAAGGGATACCGGTTACTGCTATTAAAGAATCGACTCCTAAAGGAGTCCAGGTTCTGGAATCGCTTGCCGACCGGGTTATGGGTCGAGTGGTATTGGAAGATGTAATCGACCCGATTACCGGAGCGGTAATCGTTAAAGCGGATACCTTAATTGATGAAGAAGCAGCGGATAAAATCGAAGAGGCCAATATCGATTCGGTAACGATTCGGTCGGTATTAACCTGCGAAACCCTGCGCGGTGTCTGCCAAAAATGTTATGGCGCCGATTTATCGACCGGAAAGTTGATTTCGATTGGTGAAGCAGTCGGTATTATTGCCGCGCAGAGTATCGGTGAACCGGGAACCCAGTTAACGTTACGAACGTTCCATATTGGTGGTACTGCTGCCCGGAAACTTGAAGGATGGTATCAGGCGAATACTACCGGAACGGTTAAATATCGGAATTTACAAACCGTACGAAACCATGAAGGGAAATATGTGGTTCTCAATCGCGGTGGCGCGATTATCATCCTCGATACTGATAATAAACAGATTCAGGAATTTTCGAATATCAGTTATGGCGCTACCATCAGTGTAGGCGATGGCGAAAAAGTTTCTGCCGGAGAACGGGTAGTTGTTTGGGATCCGCATAATATCCCGATTCTAACCGATGTCGAAGGGGTAGTTAAGTTTAAAGATATTATTGAGAAAGCTAAAGACCCGAATGATATTACTATGAAAAAAGATTTGGATGAATCTACCGGTCAATGGTTCCGCGTTATCGTCGAACATAAAGCGCAGCATCATCCGGAAATCCAAATCTTGAATCCGAGCAATCACAAAGAGGTATTAAACTCATACCCCTTACCGAGTGGATGTTATCTCGCTCATGAAAATGAAGTCGACGAAAACAAAAAGGTATATGCCGGCCAGGTGCTAGCTCGAATCCGAAAAGCGAAAACGGTATCTCGAGATATTACCGGTGGGTTACCGCGAGTTGCGGAATTGTTTGAAGCACGACGCCCGAAAGAGTTTGCGTTAATTGCCGAAGTCGATGGTATCATAGAACTTGCCGGGATTAGTAAAGGTAGCCGGCGGATTATTATCAAAGCGGATAATGGACAGCAGTATATCTATAATATCGCATTAAACCGGCATGTTAATGTCCGGTCAGGAGAACATGTTATTGCCGGAGAGCGATTGACTGATGGTTCGGTAGACCCGCATGATGTGCTCCGGATCCAGGGAGAAAAAGAAGTACAACAATTTCTATTAAATGAAATTCAGGAAGTATACCGGGTCCAGGGAGTTAGTATCAATGATAAACATATCGAGATTATCATCCGGCAGATGATGCGGAAGGTTACGGTTAAAGAAATCGGGGATACCAAATTTAAGTTCGGTGATGAAGTAGATAAGTTTACCTTCCGGGAAGAAAATGCCCGAGTCGCTAAAACTGACGGAAAACTTGCTGATGCTGAACCGAAACTATTAGGTATTACCAAAGCCAGTTTGGAAACGGAATCGTTTATTTCCGCCGCATCATTCCAAGAAACTACCCGGGTTTTGACGGAAGCCGCTTCCGCTGGAAAAGTAGACTTCTTACGCGGATTAAAAGAAAATGTTATTATGGGACGCTTAATTCCAGCAGGTACCGGGCTCGCTCAGGCTGATAAAGCGAGTTTGGTTGCTGTGGTAGAAAAACCGGTAGAAAAAGTGGTGAGTGTACCTGAACCGACAGTATAGTATTACCTGACTATTCCATAAGTCGTAGAGCGATTAATTCGCTCTACGATTTTTTTTTGCCTGAAAACAATTCATTCTTTCACTCGGCGTACAAAGATATTCCCGGCAATATTACTTTCCATCGCCAGTTGCGTTTGTCCAATCTGAACAACAAACGTCGGATAAATCTGATGGACTCGAATCATCGCTCCGGGGATAATCCCAAATTGAGTCAGTCGATGCATTTCCGGATGGTTGTGAGATAATAAATAGATAACTCGTGCATTATCTCCATCATTAAGTTTATCCAGCGAAATGACGATACTGGAGACGGTATCTTCTGCCCGAATACAGCATTTTCCTGCCGGAATCGATGATCCATGCGGACATTCTTTCGGATGCCCCAAGAGAATACAGATACTTTCTTCGACTCCCGGACTGATGATATGTTCGAATTCACAGGCATCCTGGTCGATTTCTCCTGCCGGTCGTTCGAGAATATCGACTAATAATCGTTCTGCGAGCCGTTGCCGCCGAACAATATTTTTCGCTTGCTGTTTACCGATTTCAGTAAACGATATCGTTCCCTGGTTATCTGCAATTAATCCTAAAGAAATCAATTGGGTAGATACATCCTGATTAAGTTTCCCCGATAATTCCCGGCTAATTTCATCTCGAGTTAATATAACCGTTTGCCCTCGGGTTTCGGATAATTCCCAAATGATACTCAGCGCTTCTTCAATAATTTTATTCGGAATAACCTCGACATTATCCTGAACTTTAGTGTAATCATCCATAATAGTTCTCCTCAAACCATATCGATTATAACCAGCACCGTTTCTGATTATACATTAAATACTTTTAAAATCAAATTCAGCATCCCGCTAAATAGCAGGGCATAACTGATCACCGCACCGAAAATCAGCATCCCGAGTTTTACCCCCTGCTCTTTAATCGTTATCATAAACTGGGCGATACATGGGATAAAGAGCGTTATCGCTACTGCACTGACAATAACCTGGGGTAATGATAATAATCCATGCTGTTCTAGAACCAATAATCCGGCAGCGCCATAATCTCTTCTTAAAAACCCGATTAAAAAGGATTCGGTTACCGCTTTCGGCAAACCTAGGAAACCTTGCACTACCGGTGCCGCTATTTTTTCTATTGCCGCCAGAATATGGAATTTATCGAAGAAAAATAAAATTAAGGTACCGAGGATAAATAATGGTACCGCCTCTTTTAGATACCACTGAATTCGCGCACCGGTTTTTAATAGGATATTTTTAAGTTGCGGTACGCGGATTGGCGGTAATTCTAATAGGAATCGGCTCCGTTCTCCCGGCACTAATTTCGCCGCTAGGTATCCAACGAAAAATAACGAAATTAATATAGAACTTAACCAGATTATCATTGCTTTCCAGGAGAACGCTGCCAGCATCGCGAGAATAACGCCTAACTGCGCGGAACAGGGAATCGCTAATCCTAAAAGCAGGATAGCAATAAACCGTTCTTTTTTAGTATCCAGAATTCGGGAAGTTAATACGGCCATGGTTCCGCAACCTAGACCAAGAACCATGGGGAGGACTGCTTTCCCATGTAAACCGAGATGGTTAAAGATACGGTCACTTAACGCTGCCAACCGTGGTAGATATCCGGAATCTTCTAATAGCCCGAAGAAGATGAAAAAGGCGGTTACGATCGGGAAGATAATGGCAAAGGCATAGGTTAACGCCATGGTTACTAACCCATACTGTCCTACCAGTACTTGTTGTACGAATTCCCAGGGGATAATCTTGAGAACTATCCTGGTTATAAACGGATTCAAATAATGGCCGAATATAATCTTACTTAAGAAATCTACTCCCCAACCGGCGGCAAACCTTCCAACAAATTCGTACATCAAATACAATACCAGTAAAACGATTATTCCGCCGGATATCGGCTGTAAAGTAATTCGGCTGATTTTTTCACTTAACGATACCTGCAGATTAACCGCAATTTGCGTTACTTGACTGGCGATATCCTGTGCTGCGCGCAACTGCTTCTCTGCGATTACCAAAGATAGCGGTTTAGAGAACTGGGTTTGCGTTTCCGTAATAATTTCTTTTATCGTCCGACTTTCATTAATTTCCTTCCGCGATTTTGCGGATATTACATTAACCACAGTTTCAGCTATATTCGATTCTATACCATTCAATCGCAATAAACCGAGATTTCTTTTCCCTCTATATTCCGCGGGGAGTATCTGCTGTATTTGAGATAGGGCTGATTCGATGGTTTTTCCATAATCCATGGTATATCTGGAACCAACCGATGGATAAGTGACTAGCTTCGATTTCAGTTCATTGATTCCTTTTCCGGTAACCGCTACCGTCTGAATGATGGGAATATGCAGTATTGCACTCAATTTCGAGATATCGATATGAATCCCGCGCTCTTTCGCTTCATCCGCCATATTGAGAACGAGAATCACCGGGCGATCGAGTTCCAGTAATTGCAAGGTTAACGGTAACGCGCGGATAAGATTTTTACTATCCGCGATTTGCACTATTCCGGAACCGGTTTCGGTAAGTAATACCTCTAATGTTACTCGTTCATCTTCAGATTTCGGGATTAGACTATTAGTGCCGGGAGTATCGATAACCCGATATTTTTTCCCGCTGAACTTACCTATCCCTTGCGTAATCTCAACCGTAGTACCGGGATAATTCGATACGGTTACATATTTCCCGGTTAACTGCTGAAATAGTACACTCTTCCCGACATTCGGATTCCCGACTAAGATTACTGTTGGCATTGTATTTTGATTCTGTGGTGATTTTTGAGTATGAATCATATGTATTGCACTTGAATCATCAATATTTTAGTTCAACGCTTGATTGGTATTAATTTGACATTGTTTTATTTGACATTTATTTGGCATTTGAACTTTACTATTTGACATTGCTTTTACACTTGTTACAGTATCCATAGATTTCCAGTTTATGCTGTTCCGGTTGGAATTGGTATTGCTTAACGATTTTATCCTGAAGTAATTCTATCTCCGGATGGCAGAATTCGATCGATTTACCGCAAGAGATGCAGATTAAATGGTCATGATGCGGATGCGCGAAACAATGCTCAAATCGGGTGATGCCATCCTGGAAATTAATCTCCCGGGCTAACCTGGCAGCAACTAAGAGTTTTAAGGTCCGGTATACCGTGGTATACCCGATAAACGGATATTTCTTTTTCAAAGCCTGATAAAACTCTTCGATCCCGACATGCCCTTCTCTTTTTAAGAAAGCATCCAGAATCAGCTGTCGTTGTTTGGTATGTTTCAACTTCTGGCGCGCTAGATGGTATTGATAGATTTGCTGCTCTTTAGCAGTAAGCCGTTTCATCGCTACCGGCCTCCTTATTAATTGAAAATGAATTTCAATATCAATTATACCAAATCCCGACTGGGGGTGTCAAGATATCTAGTATGGAAATACCCCGGGATTATTCGCTGGATTGATTTTGGAAATAGAATTTACTCGGGAAAGGATAAGGCTTCCGCGAACCGGGATTCGAAGTCCGGTTGCAGTGCCAACTCTAAATGGTGGACGGTTTTGGCAATCGATTCCGCTTCCTGCCGTTTGGATAACGATAGCAAAGCATATTTCGCCCCGGTACTGGCGGCATTACCGATCGGAATGATTTTATCGGATAACCTTCGGGGAATTAAACCTATCGCGATAACGCTTTCCGGTAGGATATAATGGCCGAACGCGCCGGCAAGTAATACTTCTTCGATTTCAGATTCCGTCAATTTAAGGGTATCGAGTAAAATCTGGATACCGGTAGCGATCGCTGCTTTAGCGAGTTGTACTTCCCGGATATCGCGCTGGGTTAAGTAGATATGGTTATGCTCACTTAAAATGAATTTATTCCCTTGCGGACTTTCGATAATCCGGGCTCGTATGCGCGGGAATTTAGGTTCATCCAATTCTTGCCGATTAACTATCCTACCGCTGGATTCGATGGCTCCGAAATGGAGCATCACCGCTACCGCATCGATTATTCCGGTACCACAAATCCCACGCGGGAGAATATTATCTATGGTACTAATATGGATATCGCCATTGTCTGCCCAAACATGATCGATGGCACCACTGGATGCACGCATCCCCTGCTCGATATGTGCCGCTTCAAATGCCGGCCCGGCAGCGGCGGAACAGCATAAAAGCTTATCCTGGTTCCCGAGAACAAGTTCACTGTTTGTACCCAGATCGATAATCAATCTGGTTTTACTACTCTGATGGGCACCGGTAGCTAAAATTACTCCTACGGTATCAGCGCCGACAAATCCGGCGATGTTTGGGAAAAGGCA
>JBHGBB010000192.1:0-7338 GCA_041946755.1 bacterium
TCTCCCGGTAATCCAACAATAAAATAGGCAAAGGCTAGAATTCCGGCTTCTTGAGTCAATCGAATAGCCTGCTCTGCCTGTTCCAAGGTAATTTTCTTTTTAGCCCCATCTAATATCGCTTGATTCCCGGACTCTACTCCATAGGATATTAATTCGCAACCGGAAGATTTCATGAGTTGCAGCATCTCTAAATCTACCGCATCGACCCGGCTATTTCCGATCCATCGAATATCCAGTTTTCGATGCTTAATCATATTACAAAGGTCTATCGTCCATGACTTCTTTAAGGTTAACGCATCGGTCATGAACACAAAATTACGTATGTGCAGGTCGCTGACTACTTGTTCGATTTCATCGCAGACATTTCCGGCAGACCGGAGTCGAACTCGGTCGCCCCAAACCGCCCCTGCCCGACAGAAGGTGCATTGATATGGGCATCCCCGGGAGGGAATGATAGTTACAAATGGAGCTCCGGTAAAAAAAGGCATCCGATATTTACCATTTGGCAAAAGATTTCGTGCTGGAAAAGGAATGGCATCCAAATCGGATATCAACGGTCTTGGTGGATTAAGTTTAATCTGATTATCTGGAGTACGATATGCTAATCCTGTAATAGTTGCCCAATCAGCCAGCAAGTTGCTCGTTAATTCTAATAAAGTATTCTCTGCTTCTCCTACGAGAACGAAATCAGCAATTGATTCTTGTAATGATTCTTTGGGTAAAACCGAAACATGGGTTCCGGTAAATCCGATTTTTAAGTGTGGATTGAGGATAATTGTTTCTTTGATTTTTCTTAAAATGAGCGTATCGTTATTAAATGTTGGCGTAGTAGTATGAACTACTACCAAATCCGGTTTGAATTCAACCAAGCGCGAAATTGTGCCATTTATCTCGATTTTATCGGCCATGGCATCTAAAATCTGGCAATCATGTCCTGATTTGAGTAAAACAGCAGCTAAATATGCTAATCCGGTTTGCGGCCATAGTTCACCTGCTACACTTTTACGACCACAACGACCCAACTCTTTCATGTAAACTCGGCCGGATAAATCTGGTGGATTTAATAAGAAAACCCGCATTGATTTTGCCTTTTTGTACACAATTTACTTGATTCCGCCATTATTGATTGATTTATTTAATCTTAGGTCTATATTGTCCGATTTGTTTTACTGGAGTGGGGAGCAAGCAGTAAATTACTGCTTGCTCCCCACTCCAATATCTAATTATAAATCAATTAAGATAAAACGGGTTAAATTGAGGTTATTTCGTTCGACGAACCAGTAAATCAGCTAAAAACCCTAAAATAGCTATTTCTACTCCGGTTACCACACAGGTTATCGTAGAAACATCCATTAATCTACCTAAAACGAATTTACTATAAAAGCCAATCAATAACCCGATGAGAATAAGAATTATACTTGCAGGAAGGAAAAATCGCAATGGATTAAAGTATATTATGGTCCGAAGGATAAGAATTAGAAAATCCCAGGTATGTTTAATCGGTTGGATTTTTGATTTTCCAATCCGGTCATGGTAGTCAATTGGAACATATTTAACAAAATAACCGTTACTCAACAGTGATAAAGTTATGGTCGTTGTAAACGAAAATCCGTTCGGTAAAATCGACCAGAACTCTAAAATTAATTCCTTTTTAATAATCCGCATACCGGAATTCAAGTCCGGGATTTTGGTTGCCGCGAGATAATTGGCTAATCTCACTAAAACCCATTTCGCAAATCGCCGCGAAAAAGGAATGGTCTTCCGTGCACCAACTACCATATCATATTGATCGATATATTTGAGTAATTCCGGAATCGCATTTACCGGATATGTACCATCTGCATCCAGAATGAGAATCCAATCCGATTGTGCATGGGTGACTCCGGTTTTAATTGCCGCGCCATATCCTCGATTCTCCGGATGAACAAATAAGTCCACTGATTTACTTTTTACTACATCTCCGGTTTTATCAGTAGAACCATCATCAATCACCAGAAGCTCATACGTATATCCCGACAACACGATTCGGATATCGTCGATAACGTTACCAATACTTTTTTCTTCGTTATATGCTGGAATGATGATAGCAATAGAATTCGGCATAATTAAATCTATAGATAAATCATGAAATAGAAGGGATATCCGGTTCCCCGATTTTCTTAAAAATATAGTATCCGGTAACCACCATAATCAAGAATGGGATAACCGGCAAACATTTTACCCAGACGGGAAGCTGCGATTGCCAAAGGTTGACCATAAATAAATCAATCACTCCAAGTCGAATTATTTGCCAATATCCAACCAAACTCGAATGTGCTGGAATGTATAAAGAATACCATAATTCCGGTACCTGCGTGAACAACCATTGATGATAAACCATAAAACTAACTAAGATTCCGGTAATTTGGACAAAGAGACCAATTGCAGTAATCAAGACAATCGAAATCCAAAAGATAGATTTCGGTTTCTTGATATACTTATCAAATAAGGCAAATAAGGGAATCAGCATGAAGCTATGGACTTGGAATATATGCCGCGGTCCCCAAGACCAACCGCCAGCCCAGCTTTCCCATTTGGCATAGAAGAGAATATAAACCAAGATTAAGGCACTACAGAAATACGCTTCCTGCCGACGCTCATCCCAAAAAGTTTTTATGGCAAAAAAGAATAGAATAACTGGCGGTGAAAAAAGCAAGATACTTCTTCCGGAACTCATTAAGAGTCCATAGAGTCCATCAAGGATGGGATAACTAAACGTTAATCCTTCCGATTCATACCCGGTACTAGTCACCGCACCAAATCGAACATAATTATATAACGCAACTAATCCACCGAATATTACAATGGGTATCAACCAACTCGCTAAAGTTTTGATTTTTGATTGACGCGGTACGATGATAAACACCAGATATATAAAAAATATCGGTAAGATGATAATGCTATCAATTCTGGTTAAAATCGCATAGCCAATAGAAATTCCAGACCAAATTATCCAGCTAATGTGACCGGTATGCTTATATTGCAGCAGACTGTAGAAAGCGAATAAAATTAATAGGGTAGTAACCGGTTCGGAAAAGAACGTTTTCGCATGCGGCATCGCAATCGTCGCCAATCCATAAATCAGCGTTACCAACATAACGCTTTTCTTATGATATCCCAGTATTATGCCCAACTGGAATAAAAGGAGACAGGTTATGGCGGTTATGCATTGGTTGAACCTCGATACGATAAATCGAGAGAAATTAGCTTGTAGAGGAATGTTTGGCATGCGAAACACTGCGTTCCATTCCAGTGGTATAATTGGCGAGATTAAATTGCCCAACCATACTAACGGTACCGCTAACAGCGACTGGCCTAATCCATAATGACCATAAAATCGACCGGAGGCATCGCGCTGGGTAAACCGATCCCCTTCTGGGCTTAACGGTTGAATAGCAAAACCACGAAATCCGGCGATACTTTCGGCGGTACGAAACATGACTTCCTCATCCGGAGAATAGAGATGCCCTCCCATGATAAGCGTATATATGGCAAAGAAGAAAAAAATGATGGATAGATATAATAAACTATTTTTGGTATGCAATGGTTATTTTAGCGGTTACATGCGAAATAATAGAAGTGCGTCAATTAAACCACTAGGGATCCTCAATTACCCTTGATACTAGGCTTAACTTTTAACCGCATTGAAATATTCTTTCGTTAAAACCCATCCTGTAGAAATAAATAGACCAGCTAACGCGGCTACTAACGCAATGATACGTTTACGCGGCCAAATTGGCTGTTCCGGGACTACGGCTTTAGCGAATATCTTAATATCTTCAGCCTGTTCCGCTTTTGCAATTTTGGCCTGTTCGGATTTATCAGCTAACAGTGAGTAAGTCTGCTTATACGTATCAACATCTCGTTGCGCTCGTATAATGAACGTATCTCCTGTAATGATTTCTTTTTGTAATTTCTGTACCTCTGTTTCCAAAACTCGAATCGTTCTATTTAAGTCGCTGATTTGGATATTAAGCATATCCATTCGCATTTGCATTCGTTTTTTATCATCCGGCGAAATTTGAGCCCCCGACTTTTCAAGCATATTTTGGGTAGTATCTCGTTCATAAATCAAACTCGCCAGTAAACCGCGATATCCCTGATCCATACTTTGCATGCCATTCGGCGTGTATATTGAAATGAGTGTCGGTTGTTGCGTTCTGAATAATGACGGTGCTGACGTTCCATCTAATTGCTGCAATTTCCCAGCTAACTCACTGCGTAGATTGTCCATTTTATACTTTTCTTTCAGCTGTTTGATAATATCTTCCGCTTGTTTTAAATTCTGTTCGGTGCTATCCAACTGGGTCGTTAATAATAGATACGCACTATCAATCTCCCGCGAACTTAAATGCTCGGTTCTGGAAACAAACACTTCCGCCCATTTATTGGCAATAGCCGCTGCCATCTCGGGATTATCGGATTTTGCTATAAGATGAATTACCGGAGTAAATATCGCTTTCGGCTGTGATTCCACAATTAATTTGGTAGAGATATTTCTCTGTAATTCTTCAATCGTAATCTTTTTCAAATGTAACTGGTCAATAATATCCTTAACGATTTCCCGGCTTTCTAATAATCCCTGATAAGTTGGCGCACTAAACGTTATCGGTTGCACATCAGTCTGAAATTTCGGCGGCATAATCAATATGGTAGATATCGCTTCATAGGTTTTAGGAATAAAATAGCTGATGCCCAATGCGATTAATCCACAAAACACCATGCTCCCGATAATCAGCATTCGATATTTCCAAAACGCATTGGTTATATTTATGGTATTATTGGTTTGCTCTGACATAACTGATTAAGATAAGTGATAGATATTAGTGGTTAGCCATTAGTTTCGATACTACCACCAAACAATTACTATCAGATTTATCTTGCTCCTTTTCCGGATAGAACCACCCAAAGGGTTGAAAAGAGAATCTTTAAATCTAACATCAATGAAATATTATAAACATAAGCCAAATCATATCGCAACTTATTTTCTACCGAACTATTATATCTTCCATGGATTTGTGCCAATCCGGTAACTCCCGGATAAACCAGATGCCGCCGATCATAAAAAGGTTCGGTTTTCCCAAATTCAGCGACAAATTCCGGCCGTTCCGGTCGTGGTCCGACCAGACTCATCTCTCCTTTTATAATATTGAAAAACTGGGGAAATTCATCGATCCTGGTTTTTCTCAGGATAGCACCTAGTTTAGTCACCCTGGGATCATTCATAGTAGCTAACACCGGTCCAGTAAGTGATTCCGCATTAGGTACCATAGTACGGAATTTATATAAGACAAATATCTGGTTATTTTTACCAACCCGACGCTGCCGATATAATATCGGTCCTCGCGGTGAACTGATTTTTATCAGAAGCGATATAATAACAAACAATGGAGAGAGAATAATTAAACTAAGCAAGGACATGACAATATCAAACATTCGTTTAATAAACAAAGTAGTTCCCGTTGCCGGATGAGATTTAAGTTCAATTAACGGAATTCCCGCTGTTTCCTGCAATGCTATTCTACCTACGGTAACTTCATAGAGACTGGGTAGTATTTTTATTCGCACCGCACACCCATGGCATTGAGTGATAAGCTTCAATAATTCAGTAGCAGTCGCTCCGGAGATAGCGATAATAATCTCTGAAAGATTGAATTGCTTGACTAATTTACCGAATTCCGATAGGTTACCAAGGAGTGAAAGATCGGTGAGCGTATTGACCCCAGCTATTTCAGTATCGATAAACCCGACCACTTGATGTTCGAATGGGGAATATGTATTGAGTTCTTGCATAACTTCTTTTGCTGCTTTGCCAGTACCGATTATGGCTACGCGCGTAATGAACGCTCCGGTATTCCGTTCTATACGATAATAAAGGATTCGCCAACCGGAGATTAAAATCAAACTCCATAACCATTGATGAACAATTAACCAACGGGAGATACTTGCGGTTGAGAAATAAAAGGTTCTCACGACTAAAATAACTAATATTCCAATTAACCAGCTAATCGTTACCGACCAGAAAGTAGTATAACAGACATCAAATGGAAATCGATCCCGGTCTAGACGATATAATTGAAATGTAGTAATCGAGATGAGATTGACGAGAGTTAAAATCGGAAAAAGATAGATATAGATTTCAATATTAACCCAGGGCGGTATCTCACTGAATTTGCTGATGAAACCAAAACATATCGCCGCATTGAATAAAACTATATCAGCTAATATTGCTGAAAACAAGACCAGTTTCTTTTTCATATTCTTAGCGATATGATATTTATGATTTATGGATTGATTCTACCGATTTTAATTAATTCTTGGTATATCCAATCGTACGTCAATTTTAAACCTTGCTCTAGGGTGATTTGTGGTTCCCATTTTAATACGCTCCGTAATCTGGTATTATCGCTATTTCTTCCTCTGACCCCTTGAGGTTTGGTAAGATCATATCGTTTGGTAATCTGTTTTCCCCCAATTTTGGCTACGATATTTACCAGTTCATTGATGCTGACGAGTCTATCGGTACCAAGATTAAGCGGTTCATGATGTTCCGATTGCATTAATCGATATATCCCTTCCACACAATCATCAATATAGCAATAAGAACGGGTCTGCTGACCATCACCCCAAACTTCAATCTCATCGACCGGTTTAGCTAAAGCTACTTTTCGACATATCGCCGCCGGTGATTTCTCCCGTCCGCCATCGTAAGAACCAAGTGGACCGTAAATATTGTGGAACCGAACCACAAAGGTTTTTATTCCATAATCTTCATAATAATGACGACAAGCTCGTTCGGTATATAATTTCTCCCAACCATATCCATCTTCAGCATCTGCCGGGTATGCATCCTCTTCTTTTAATGGCGTTACATCAACTTTTTTCTGTAGATATCCGGGATAAATGCAAGCTGAAGAGGTATAGAAATAGCGGTCAATATTATTCAATCGTGCGGCTTCGAGCATATGGATATTAATCAGAATATTATCATGAACTATTTCTGCTTTATGAGTTTCAATGAATCCGATCCCACCCATATTTGCGGCAAGGTTATAAACTTGATTTATCCCTCGAACCGCTTGCAGACAATTCGACCAGCGCCGTAAATCGAGGAGTTCAAATTCATCGGCAAAAGTGGATTCATATTCCGGATATTTTATATCTACCCCACGTACCCAATATCCCTGCTTTTTAAGATACTTAACTAAATGATGGCCGATAAATCCACCGGCGCCGTTAACTAAAACCCTGATTTGATTTGACATACTTACTCTCCTTCTAATATTTATTTGCTATATT
>JBHGBB010000193.1:0-7326 GCA_041946755.1 bacterium
GATTTAAAAATCAGTAATAATTAATTTAAATTATTAAGAAAGGGATTTTTATTATGAATTATGTTGTTGGAGTAGATGGTGGTGGAACCAAAACATTGGGAGTGATTGCAGATAGCAATGGAATACTCTATAAATCTACAAAGCGGGATTCAAGTAATTACCTGCAAGTGGGTATCGATAAAGCTAAAGAGAATTTAGTCTCGATGCTCGATGAACTAGCCGGATCGCAGAATATCAATCGGAATCAGATTATCTCGATTTATTTAGGATTAGCTGGTGCCGGTCGTCAGGAAGACCGGGATACCATCAATCAAGCATTACGTACTTCCGGATTGACCACACGATTGCAAATTGCGCCGGATTTTCTGATTGGGTTGGCTGCCGGTACGTTATCTGATCCCGGGATAATTATTATTTCCGGTACCGGATCGGTAGTATTTGGGGTAAATAAAGCCGGGCAGACGAAACGCGCCGGTGGTTGGGGACATATTCTGGCGGATGAAGGTGCGGGATATCAGTTTGGGCATGAAGCACTAAAAGCCGTTATGCGAGCTTATGACCGTCGGGGACCGAGAACCAAACTAACCAAGAAAATACTCAATGCATTAAATCTGAAACATCAGGATAATTTGGTGAAATGGTCATTATCCGAAAATGGCGGATTATCTAAACCGGTCGTTGCAGAATTAGGGCCATTAGTTTTTGAAGCGTATAGTGAAGGAGATAAAGTTGCCGGTAAAATCATTGATTTCGCTTGTAAAGGTGTTGCAGAAACCGTTAAAGCAGTGGTTAAAGGATTAGGCATGAAACAGGATTCGTTCAAAATCGTATTGAGCGGTGGGACCTTTACTCATCAGCCGATATTTATCGAGAAACTAACTCCGAAACTTAAGAAAGTTGCACCAAATGCGGAACCGATACTACCGAAATATGAGCCGGTAGTCGGTGCCATTCTCTTAGCGTTGAAAGATGCCGGAGTTGCGGCTACCCCCGAGATTTTATCGAATATCGAGCAGTCTTGGGCGAAAATTAGTGGATAATAATATTGTTTTATTCCTTATAGAAAGGAGAACTAATCCGCCTAAGGCGGATTAGAAAAACCAAGTGATTCATTTAGCTTGCTGTTTATTAATCTTGTCTATGAGTAACCAAATTACACAATATAAACAAGAACCTACCGTTCGGGTAGGGATTATCGAACATGCACCGGAAGCATATTTTACTATATCATCTCCGGTGCAATTAGTCCCGGAAAAAGGGGATAAAATCCAGATAACTCCAACGGGAAATCCGCCTAAAGCGGACAAGTTCCATGTGGCTTTATTGGGTTCAGAATTCCAAATCCAGAATATTGCTAATGGTGAGTTATATCGTTATCCCGGCAAATGTGTTCGAGTTGAACCGATTAACCAAGAGGGCTCGATTATTACCGTTCATGATGTTACCATCGGTATTCAATTTCATTGGCAGCGAAAAGAAGACCAGGATTTCAAGGGAATCATCGAATTTAGTAGAGATACCGAAAATAAAATTACAGTGATTGATGAGCTGCCGGTAGAAGAATATCTGCAGAGTGTTATTTCTTCGGAAATGAGTGGAACGAGTCCACTATCATTACTCCGAGCGCATACCATTATTGCCCGAAGCTGGCTTTTAGCGCAAGTAAAATCTCCGCCCCATGTCGGGTTTGATATATGTGCGGATGACCATTGCCAGCGGTATCAAGGGATTAAACGGATGACACCGGTAGTAGTGCTAGCGGTTAAAGATACCCGGGGAGAAGTATTGATGTATAAAAAGGAAATCTGCGATACCCGATATTCGAAAAGTTGTGGCGGGATATCCGAGAATTTCGAAAATGTCTGGCAGGATACTCCGTATCCCTATTTACGAGCAATAGTCGATATACCGGAAAAAGATTTTAACACCTGGATGGACCAGTTCGAGGGGAAGAAAACGAAAATCCAGATTCCGAAATCTAAGATTAAAGAGATTCCGGATTTGAAAGATGAGAAGACGGTTCGCGCATGGATATTAGCCCGCCCACCGGCATATTGTAATGCGGATCCGGAAGTGCTCCGATCACTCTTAAATGCTTATGACCGGGAGATTCCGGATTTATTCCGATGGAAAGTAGTTTATCCGCGGGAAGAACTGGAACAACTGATTCAGAAGAAGACCGGAGAAGATATTGGAACTCTTATGGATTTGGTGCCGGTCAAACGCGGGATGTCCGGCAGATTGATAGCGTTGGATATCGTGGGAAGTAAAAAGACGATCCGGGTAGGAAAAGAGTTAAAAATCCGGAGCGCGTTATCACCCAGCCATTTATATAGCGCCTGCTTTGTAGTAGATGTGGAAAAAGGGAACGATGGGATTCCGACCCAATTTACGCTCCTTGGTGCTGGTTGGGGTCATGGAGTAGGGTTATGCCAAATCGGAGCGGCGGTTATGGCGACCAAAGGAATCGATTATAAAACCATCCTTTTCCATTACTATCCGGGTAGCAAGTTAACGAAGTTGTGGTAATTGAAATTACTCTTCTATTTTAACGAATAGCAGTTGTATATTTCCAGAATGACAATTGCTATTCGGTAAATCCAGCCTTTTCTATCATATTTCTATCTACCTTGAGTGTATAGGTATTTTAGTACTTTCTAGAACTATAATCAGTTATTGGATATTAATCCCATAAATATAATTATCCCATCCTTATCGTTAATATACTGATACATAAACCATTATTAATATTAGAGTTACATAATTAACGTAAATTTTAGCTAATTTTTTGGTGTTTTGCTGTGTCTATATATATAGAAGGGGAGTCAGATTGAATACTAGCTTATTTATAGAAAAAGGAGAATAGCTCAGTTATGATGACAGATGATGATAAAGTACAATCATCCGGTGATATCGATCAACATACCCGGTTATTTTTTGAAGCAATTGAGAAAGGGGATTATGCGACGGTAGAAATCTGTTTAGGTGATGGTATAGATTTAACCGTTCGGAACAATATGGGCTGGACCGCGCTGATGGTAGCGGTAATGTTTAGAAAAAAGGAAATTGTTCGACTGCTGGTTAAAAAAGGAGTCGATGTTAATGCCCAGAGTTTTTCCGGGTTAACCGCATTAAAAATGGCTGAATATTCAAAAAATGAAGATATTGTCCGGTTATTGAAACTAAACGGCGCAAAAGACTAATCGATAGTCTTATTTTAGATAAAAGTATGTTTATCGCTGGTCGGGAGAGTAACCAGAGCGGCTTCAAGCCGCTCTGGTTACTCTCCTTGGTCTATCATTTCCGAAATAAGCGCGATTTAATGCGTTAACTCTAATGAAATCAAAGCATAAATCAGATTGGCAGGCTGCCAATCTGATTTGATTTGAGTTTGTTATAGAAAACTAGCTAAATATAAATCGAGCCGATTCGCTTAAAGCGAATCGGCTCGATTAGGTTAGGGTCTAACTGTAGTTTAAATTAGAACAATTCTTACCAGAATAGTAGGTAAATCAGGCTAAATCTGAAAATGTATTCATTATTACTATCGAGCTATTATCTGCCATGAAATGCATGCTGGAGGTTACCTTCAGCATTATATCCGATAGTTTTATTCTCGAAATAATCGATTAGATTTTGCTGATCAGGATTCGAGATACCGAACTTAAGAATTTTGCTATAAATATCTTCCCAGGTAATCCGTTTGAAATGGCGGGATTGCGATTCCCGAATCAGAGGTTTAAAATTCGGTTCAATTTCTTTCTCATTTTCCGATAATACCAGGTTTAATAGATAGAACTCAAGATTATTTTGGTCAGCAATCCAGGTACCCAGCAGCCAAAATCGGAGTAACTCATATTTTTGTTTTTGAATAGCAATCGTTTGAAAATCCGTATTGAATACCGTAGAAAACCATCGGTTGGCTCCGTTAACATAACAATCTACCTTAGAATTTACGCTCGGTTTAGTGATATTCATCGCCTTGAATTTCGCTTCAATAAATAATAGCTGTTTATCAGTTGTAATGATTATATCCGGTTCAGAACCGCGTTTAATTGTTTCCCCAAATTCTTTTCTTGCTTGATTTAATTGCAACCATTGCTTGCTTTCCTTTTGACTGTATGACCAATAGATTACTTTAGCAGAACTTAAGGGTATGTTAAGTATTGAACTGAGTACTGGTTCGATTAAATGCTGTCTCTCAAGAAATCGAAAAACATTCCAGGTGACTGCATCTTCACTATTATCCCGTGCCATCCGGCTTTCGCGTTTAACAGCTAATATTTGCTCGAGTAAGAATAAGTCAGTCTCATCGGTCCATAGAAGATTATCACGATTATATTCGTATTCCCAGGTGCTAGGAGAGATATAGATGTTATGGATAGGACATTTAAAAATCGCTTCTCGAAGGAATATTTTCCTTTGTCTGGCAACTTTTTCAGTACAATTTCTTACAGGACATTGAACTGTAGAAGGAGTGACTAAAATATGCTCTTTTAAATCATTAAATCCAAGCATTTAAGTTTTTGGTCTATCTTATTCCAAAATATTCCAATATATAGGTTCAATCTTGGTCGGAATAACGGTATAACTCCATACACCCGCGCCGTCAGTAGCAGCGTAAATGGTTTGGGGTAGATGTTGAGATAAAATGATTTGGTTTATTTCCAAGTTAGCTAATCGCTCATTGAATAATTGCCAGGATACCCCGGCATTATCGCTGAAAAATACCCCGGAATCACTCGTTCCCGCATATATTAGATTCGGATTCATCGCATCGATTACTATCGAATTCACGGTCTGTTCTCCTAACCCAATCGTACTCTGCGACCAGGTTGTTCCCCCGTTATTCGAAATAAAAACTCCATCACCGTATGTACCCGCATAAACCAGATTCGGATTCGTAGGAGAAATTGCTAAGCTATAAACATACTCAGTTTCGATACCGGTATTACTTGCAGCCCAAGAAGTCGCCCCGTTTGTTGATTTATATACTCCGCCCCCTCCGGTTCCCGCATAAATCATATTCGAATTGGTAGGATTAAGCGCTAGAGTATAAACCGATAAATCATCCAATCCGGTGGTGGTAATCGCCCATGTCTCTCCAGCATTGCTGCTTTTATATACTCCATCCCATCCTGCACCGGCATAAACCAGGTTCGTATTGGTAGAATCGATAGTAATCGCATAGACATCCGGCCAGCCGATACCAACAGTTTTATTCGACCAGGTTGAGCCGCCATTAATAGTTTTGAATATTCCATACCCGCTTCCACCGGCATAAACGATATTGGTTTGTACCGGGTCTGCCGTGATACTATCCATATATAAATAACCGGAACCGATATTCAATTGCGACCAAGTCGTTCCGGCATTAGTGGTTTTGTATACTCCGGAAGCGTTCCATAACGCCGCATAGAGTGTATTCGGGTTAGTTGCATCCATCGCGATTCCCATAATCTGTCGGGCAGCAATCCCGGTATTTACCGTTGACCATGATGCTCCACCAGAAGTTGTTCGAAAGATACCGTAAAAAGGCGTCCCGGCAAAAACAATATTCGGATTGGTGGGATGAATAGCAACGCAATCGGTCCAGTGAGTTCCCATACCGGTAGCGATACTACTCCAGTTCGATCCGCCATCAGTGCTTTTATACATCCCATTTTGCCAGGTCCCGGCATAAAGGGTTTTATTGCTAATGGGATCGATTTGAATTGCAGAAACATCTTTCGATCCTATCCCGGTAATCGATTGTGTCCAGGAGCTACCGGCATCAGGCGATTTATATACACCATGGCTATAGGTTCCGGCATAAACCACATTCGAATCCGCATAATCGATCGCTAATGATAGCACCCAGTAGTTTCCCATCCCAGAAATAATCTGAGACCAATTATCCCCACTATTGGTAGATTTAAATACTCCATACCCATTCGTTCCGGCATAAATGGTAGTCAGATTATTGGGGTCGATCACTAATGAACATACCTCTTGATCACCCATTCCGGTGATAATCTGGGTCCAGGAACTACCGGCATTAACGCTCCGATATACTCTCCGGAATAGGTTCCGGCATAAACGATATTCGGATTCGCGGGATTGATTACAATCGCGTTAATGGTATAGGATGCCATACCGGTAGTAATCGGTGACCAAGTTTCACCGAAATCATAACTTTTATATACTTTCGAATATCCGGTTCCCGCATAAATAATATTCGGATGTACCGGGTCGATTGCCAGAGTATAGATATCTTTCGCGCCCATACCGGTGATTACCAATCTCCAGGATACTCCGCCATCAATCGATTTATAAACGCCACCACCATCTTCATTCCCCAGATAAACATTGTTCGGATTAATTGGGTCGATGGCAATCGCGCGAACACTGCCGATATTCGGCCCGAGTTGCGACCAAAATCGATCTCCGGCGACTCCGGATATGACTAAACAGCATATAAAAATAGCGGTAATACTAGTTCTAAATCTCATAATAGTCTCTCTCTATTCTAATAATTGAAAAGTTTTATGGTATTAATCTCTACCTTTACCCGAATCGGTAATCTGTGTCAAAGCTTCCGGATAAGGATAAAATAAGGTTTGATTGGTGAGATATTGTACCTCAAATCGGACTGTCCAGGAAGATAAAATCGATAGCGGGACACTTAATGGTACTTTTTCCAACCGGTATTTATCGAGGGTATCCAGGAAGAACGATTTTTCTTTAGCGGCCAAATGCTTCGAAAAATAACCGAGTAGATGCATGCAAACATTAATCGCTGAACTAAATCGGGGCGGATTTATAAACGCTCGAAATAGAGTATTCCGATATTCCTGAAAGACTATGGTAACCGGTTTTTTTTCATGATTGGCAACAATCTGACCCAACTCCCGCAATGTTTTCTGGCTATACATCATCAAGAGATATTTGTTAATCGTATGAAACTGTACCAAATCATTCATTGATTTCGGTAGCGCGCGAAATGAGGCTAAAGTAAAAATCCCAGTTAAAAAATGCTCGCGAATCCGGAAATTAGTCAATCTCCCTTCATCTTCTATCGGGAGAATAGGGAACTTGGTTAATACCGTTTGCCCGAAAAACCCAGCCCGTTTTTCGAGAATATTGGAGTTATCGATTCCAGGGAAAATCTTAACATCTTTAATCCCGCAAGAAGGCGACCGTGCTTTTAATATAAATCCATCAATCGTGGGAATTGAATCAAGATATGACTCCGAAAACCGGGTCATCATTTCTGTAACATCTTTCCCGGTAGCAGGTTGGATCAGCGATAATTTTCCTCGATGCGATATAATCCGAATCGGGTCT
>JBHGBB010000194.1:0-7243 GCA_041946755.1 bacterium
CGAGCGCTAACCGTCTGCCGACTTCCTGTTTATTTTTCGGATGAATATCCAGTGCCTCCCCGATATCAATCGCAACCGCCATTCCGGTTTTAGGCAGCGATAACGTCATCGATTGCGCTTCTCTTAATTCCGCCCAATTATCTTCTGCCGGTTCCGGTTTGGTTGCCATAAAATTCGCTAACTGAACAAATAGAAATGGCAATTCCGGCTGATGCCATTTCGTTCGCCAATCTTTAATCATAGTCGGAAATAAAGCTCGGTATTTAAATGCATCCCCGGCGTTACTTTCCCCTTGATACCAGATAGCTCCCCGAATACCATAAGGTACTAACGGGGCAATCATCCCATTATATAACGTTGTCGCATAAAACGGTTGAGACGGGTCCAACGGTTGCGGTGAAATGGTATTTAAATCATAAGCGATTTTATATTGCCAGATACCGGATAATGGAATCGGATTTATCTCCGGTTGTGGATTAGCCAGCATTAATTGCATGTCAGCCGGCTTTCCGCTAAATCCGCCAGCACCACCGGTGTCGATTACCCGAACCGCGATAACATTTTTCCCGGATTTGACTAATTCGCCGGGAATAGTATATTTTCTCGGAGTATTATACCAATCGGTATTTCCGATCTTAGTTCCATTAAACCAGGTGATATCCCAATCATCAGTTGGCCCGAGTGTAACGATTAATTCTTTTCCAGCCCAGGATTCGGGAAGATTAACTTCTTTCCGGAACCATACTGTACCATCGAAATTCGGTAATCCCGCATCTTCCCAGAATTGAGGTAATTGCATCGGGTTCCAACCTTTGGTATCCAAGTCGGGATTCGCCCAAACCGGAACTCCATTTATGAATCCCGGGTCTTTATCAAACAATTCCTGTTTCCAATTGGCTAATTTCGTTTCATATTCTTTTTTCGCGATAACAATATCAGAAGAAGTCGATCGCATCGCCTGCAATTGTTTTCCATACTCCGGAAACTGCGATATCGATTCGGTACTCGTCCAAGGTTCAATCCGGGTACCACCCCAAGAGCTATGAATTAGACCAATCGGAACCTTCAGGTCTTGATATAGGGCTCGCCCGAAGAAATAAGCCGTTGCCGAAAATGAATCGACATTTTTTGGGCTGCATTCTACCCAACCATTACTTTCAAAATCAGATTGCGGGGTAAACGCGACTTTATGCGGCACCGTAATCAGCCGGATATTCGGATAGTTCGCATCTTGTATCTCTTTTTCATAGTTTAATACTTTCCCCCAACTCATCCCGACCGGCATCTCCATATTCGATTGGCCGGAACAGAGCCACACTTCGCCAATCATAACATTTTTAAAAGTTATGACTTCTGTCTGCTTGCTATTTTCTTTATTTCGAGCGATTATTTGCATCTGATAGGGACCACCGGCTCTGAAGGAAGGTAGTTTAACTTTCCACTTTCCAGATTTATCGACCATAGTAGATATCGTTGTTTTTTTAGGAGAACACGAGACGGAAACAATCGTTCCCGGGTCAGCCCAGCCCCAGACTGGGATTTCCTGCCCTTGCTGGAGCACCATATTATCACTAAAAATCGGCGGGAGTTTTAGGGTTACTTCCGAAGCGCTCATCCCAATAGTTGATAACATTAAAACACTTAAGCTGGTAAATATCAATCTAAAACTAGTGCTATGCATAGTAAGGTTCCTTTCAATTTGTTAATCCTCATCTTTCTGAAGATTCAATTCTTCAACTTCAATCAGCACGATATCATACGCTTTCCGAATCTCAAGATAAGCATTAACCGCGGCGATAAATACGCAAGCGAGTCCAACCATAAACAGCGCTGAGGTTAATGATTCTAGATTAATATAGGTGCGGAATAAGATATCGATTCCAATAAACACCGAGGTTAAAACGAAAAATAATACCCCGACATACATATAGAGAATAGCATTCTTTTCCAATTTCGCCCGATCCAGCAATCGCGGTATCTGCTGTTCGATACTATCCCGCCGTTTCCGTTTGATTTCATCTAGCGATATTCCTTTAAGTTTTCGCCGTTCATCATTCAAAGCGCGAATCCGGTCGATAATATTAGAATATTTATTCTGCAATCCAAGGAGCATTAACCCACAGGCTGAAATCATGATGGTAGGTGCTAATACCTGCCCGATAATTTGAGATACTTCCATAATCGATACCCTCCTTAAGATATAAAAATAGAAATCAGAGCCAATTTGACATTGAAGTTTTGTGCTTTAGCTTTAATTTATTGTATCCTATAATGCTATAATTGAAAAAGTAATATCTATGAAATCAGAATCATTTTGGCTGAAAATAATTGAAGAGAAACCATCGAAATTAGCGCAGTTAGGGCTGTATCTATTATCCGGCATCTATATCTCTGCGGTTAAATTCCGAAACTGGCTATACCGAGTTCGAATCCTAAAATCGCAGAAACTATCAGTCCCGGTCATTTCGGTAGGTAACATTACGGTTGGTGGCACCGGGAAAACCCCCGTCGTCCATCTCTTAGCCCGATATTATCAAAACCAGGGGAAAAAGGTGGTTATCTTGAGCCGAGGATATAAACGGAATAACTGCCAGCCGATAGTCCTGGTTTCGAATTATGAACAGGTCTTGGTAGATTGGAAAATTGCCGGAGATGAACCATATCAACTCGCGCAATCATTACCCGGGGTAGCGGTAGTTGTTGGGAATCAGCGTCGGATTACCGGCAATTATGCGATTCGAGAATTATCACCCGACCTGATTATCCTTGATGACGGATTCAGCCATCAGCAGGTAGCGCGTACCATAAATCTAGTGTTGATTGATGCTACCAGACCTTTCGGTAACAACTATTATTTACCGGCTGGAAGGTTACGAGAACCAATATCGAGTTTAAAACGAGCGGATATAGTCTTATTGACTAAAACCAAATCTGATAAGAATTATACCGAGCTTATCTCCCAAATTCAGAACCTTAAGCCTTCCATACCGATATATACCGCTAAAACAGTACCCGTGAAAATAACCGAAATATCGGAACAAAAAGAACTTCCGGTATCAGCATTAAACCGCGAACCGATCCTTGCGTTCGCCGGAATCGCCAATCCCGGTCCCTTTAAAGACACTTTACTAGAACTCAATGCCGAGGTTAAATCGTTCTTCCCATTCCCAGACCATTATGTATATTCAGAAAATGAGCTACAATATTTATTAGAACAAGCAGCACAAACCCAATGCAAATTTCTGATTACTACTAAGAAAGATGCGGCTAAACTGAGGAATATATTAGATAAATTCCCAGAACAGCGCCATCGGTTTTTAGCATTGGAGATAGATTACGAAATACAGCATGCAGTAGAATTTCTTACTATCCTAGACTCAGGACTTAGAACTTAAGCCTGATTTTTTTTATATGTCACCCAAAATACCTTCTTTATGCCAGTTATTTGTTACCTTTTTAAAAATCGGGCTATTATCGGTTGGCGGCGGCTATGCGATGCTTGCGATTATGGAACGCGAGGTTGTTACTCGAAAAGGATGGGTTACGCATGAAGAGTTCTTGGATGCGGTAACTGTTGGCCAGAGTTCTCCCGGAGTAATGATTACCAATATCGGTGCATTTATCGCGTATCGGCTCCATGGTACTGCCGGATTATTAACCGCGATTCTCGGTTTATCCGGTCCCGCATTTCTGATTGTTTTAGTCTTGGCTATGATTTATGTTTCGACTACTCATCTTACTGCAATCCATGCGATTCTAAAAGGGGTTGCGCCGGCAGTAGTCGGCATGTTTTTTGGGATGACGTTTCGGTTAGCGAAATCCTGTATGAAAAAGATGGAGATGGGAGCAGTTTGCGTCATTGCTTTCATCGCGGTAATATTTTTACATGTACATCCGATATTAGTGATTATTCTCGGCGGGATATTAGCGCTATTTAAAACCTATCTCTATCCAAAATTAAAATCGAAAAAAGCATAATATGCTATTAAAGTCGATGGTATTAAATCTCTATCTCTGTTATCTCTTTATCAAAATCGGACTGTTCACTTTTGGTGGCGGGTATGGCATGATTCCGATTATGCATCGAGAATTTGTTGAACGACTCCATTGGTTAACTCCATCACAGTTTCTCGATGCCGCAGCGATCGGACAGATAACTCCCGGCCCGGTAGCGATTATGGCCACGTTTATCGGATATAAAGTTAACGGGATTTTCGGCGCTATTGCCGCAACGATCGGTATATTTATCCCATCAGTAATCATCGTTTATCTTGCCGGTAGATTCTTTGCTCGATATCGGAACTCGCATCTCATGGAGAATATCCTGCCAACCATTAATGCTACGGTAGTCGGATTATTGGCCGCCGCGGCCGTGATGTTAGCTGAACCGGCAATTATCGATATCCCAACCGCCGGAATTGTAGTAGTAACCTTTATCATCGTAACCTTTACCAAGCTATCACCCAGTTGGCTGATTCTCGGTGGCGGTATCGTCGGCTGGATTTTATTCCATTAATGGTGTTTAATTGGGTAATGCATATGCACTGGTACTATCGTCTGATTTGGATTATTTTCATATTCGCTATTGGAGCGATATTTGTTGCTAATAATGGAATAGCTAAAAATTCAGTAAATACCAGTAGCGATTATCGCAATACGAGTAAATCAGGAGAAGCTGATTCGAAATCAATCATCTTATTTACTGCACTCAATCTCGATTATCCAGGACTAGACCAAGTAAAATTAGCGGTAAGTAAACAAGATTATAATCTTGCAGCGAAACAATTAGCCCGTTATTTTAGAGTTCGGAAAACTCCGGTATGGTTAGTTGATGGAAAAATAAACAAATCGACAACATCCGACTCGACTAGAATCAATACAAAAGTCGCTGATGATGCGTTACAGCATAAATTCCTAATTTCGAATTTCAAAATCATTGCTGATTACCAATATGGCCCCAAAATCGATTGGACTTTTAATCCGACTACACAACCGGACTCGAAATATGCCAGGAATAATGAATGGACCTTTGTTTTAAACCGGCATTATTTCTGGAAATCCATGGGTGAAGCATATCACCAAACCGGGGATGAAAAGTATGCGAAAGAATTCAATACCCAAATTATCGATTGGATAGATAACAATCCAGTTCCGGTTGGTAAAGCCAATCAATCTCCCGGTTCTACCTGGCGAACCATTGAAGCTGGAATTAGAATGTCATCGACCTGGCCGGATGCGTTCTATTATTTTCTAGCCTCACCGAATTATACCGATACGGCAATCATTAAAACGATTTCCAGTATTTACGACCATGCACAATATCTAATGCGATATCCGACGAAAAATAATTGGCTGACGATGGAAATGAACGGACTGTATCATGCGGGAGCGTTATTTCCGGAATTTAAAGCAGCAGAACAATGGCGGCAGTTTGCCGGTAATCGTATGCGGAAAGAGCTCGAAACGCAAATATATCCTGATGGTGCCCAGATTGAACTTACTCCCGGATATCATAATGTAGCGCTGACCAATTTTATGGGTATAGTTCGTGTCGCAATGTTGAATTATTATCCATTACCTGATGGGTATCTGGATAATATCGAGCGGATGTTTGATTATGATTTATGGTTGATGACTCCCGATAGAAATCTCCCGCCGTTTAACGATTCCGGTATGGGTAATATCAAAGGAATTATGAAAGAAGCATATCGTTATTTCCCGAGACGTAGCGATTACCAATGGATTGCGACTGATGGTAAACAGGGTTCAATCCCAACAAGAATCTCATGCCAATTTCCTTATGCCGGATATTACATTATGCGGAACGGTTGGGATACCAAAGCACGATATCTTGCATTCGATGCCGGTCCATTTGGTGCGGCACATCAACATGAAGATAAATTGAATTTTATTCTTACCGCATATGGCAAACCGCTGGTAGTTGAAGCGGGAACCTATGCTTATGAAGATTCGCCATGGCGCCGTTATGTCTTAAGTCCTTATGCCCATAACGTTATTTTTGTTGATGGAGAAGGACAAAACCGCCGGGTGCAACCGGAAACGTTTCTTGCGAAAACGCCAATAATGTCGAATTGGATTGAATCGGCTGACTATATCTATGCAGAAGGGTCTTATGGCAGTGCTATCGAACGGTATGGTGAAACCAATATTAGTCCAGCAATAGTTACTCGGAAGATATTATTTGTTAAAGCTGGGCCGGGTAAGGATTTCTGGGTGGTATTAGATACTATGAAACCGAATGATGAATTACCGCATCTTTATGAAAGCATCTTTCATCTCGATACGCAAGAAGCACTAGTCAGCGATTCGACTGCTGTTATTACTGCCAATCCTAATGGACCGAATCTGGGGATATTTCTAAAACCGAATCCGGCAGTACAAATCAACATTGTTAAAGGGCAGGAGAAGCCGATAGTCCAAGGTTGGATCTCTGATACCAAGGGTTTCAATGGTTTACGGCCGATTCCAACAGTATCTTATTCGCTGCATCAGTCAGGACTCCAGTATTTACTCTATGTTTTTTATCCAGTATCCGATAATCAAATTCCGGCAGTAAAAATTACCGATTTGAATATTCCCGGAATAACAGCAATGGATGGAGTTGCTGCTGCGATAAATATTGGGGATAATATTAAGTATAAAATATTCTTTCCTTTCGATGAGAAAAAAGAGTTTTTTATCTCCGGTAAAAACTGTAAGGGAAAAGTTTACCTAAACCGATAGGGAAAAGAAATCAACATATTATGTAATGCATGCAATCTTAGGATAAAAAGAAGGGGTGACTTATGAAAGTGTTAGTTTCTAAACTCCACCAACAGATTAAAAAAGAAGAGAAATCGTTAGTCAAATTCCTCCGCGATTTGGTAGCGATCCCCAGTTTAAGTGGGCAAGAGAAAAAGGTAGCGGAACGGATTAAACAGGAAATGCTGCGGGTAGGATTCGATAAAGCTTGGCTGGATAAAATGGGAAATGTTATCGGGCAGATAGGAACAGGGAAGACCAAACTACTTCTTGATGCGCATATTGATACGGTTGGTGTTGCGAATCGGGCGGCATGGAAATTCGATCCTTTTAAAGGGAACGTAAAAAAAGGAATTATCTATGGTCTCGGCAGCTCGGATAATAAAGGTGCAATCGCGAGTATGGTTTACGCCGGCAAACTAGTTAAACAACTCGGATTAGCGAATGAGATAACGCTCTATGTTGTCGGCAGCGTGCAGGA
>JBHGBB010000195.1:0-7219 GCA_041946755.1 bacterium
TCACGCGCTGTTGCGCATATTTCATCATCCACGCTTTTTTATATCCTTCCCCAATAAACATAAACACAATCTCAGGATTATCTTTCAAGAGTTTTACCGTTTCCATGATTGTTTCCATATCATGCAACCGCCCCATATTACCCGAATAACTTACGATAAATTTATGTTCCAAATTCCATTCACGGATTAGCGGATTCTTTTTTTCTGCAACCGATTGAATCAATCGATCATCACTCCAGATATGGATAAATCGAATTTTATCGGTATAATCGACGTTATATTTATGCATTTTATTGATAATAATTTCCCGCATACATCTTCCGATAACCACAATATTGGCAGCATACTTATACGCCATAATATTAAATCGGTCCCATAGTTTAACGAGAAAACTATTGGCTTTTAAAACTCCCAGATTGACTGCACTATCGGGAAACACATCAAAAATGATATAGTGATACGGATTCCCGATTTTTAATTTCCGTAAAACAGCGCAGGTAAATGCTAGATAGGGTGGATTAGTGAGAACAAGTATCGGTCGCCTTGATCTAGTAAATATAAGATAAAAGAAAACTGAAATTGCATAGGTGGTTTGATTGGCTATTCTACCCAACAGATTCAATTTCGGAAGACGCGTTCCTAACACTCTTTTTATCTTCATTCCATGATATTCAATCGACCGCGGGATTTTGTTTTTCCGATCAATAATAGTCGCTGGACCGGCGATAACTTCAATATCTACTCCTAAATCGGATAACACCTCACATAACTCGGTTAAGGTTTGACCGGTAGAAACCAATTCCGGGTAAAATACCTGACATAAGACGAGTAGTTTCGGTTTTGATCTATTGGTACCTTCAATCATTATAATCGATAATATAAAAATCAGACTACTTAAGTTATTTTGCTTCTGTATTGCCGATCAAATCTTGATATACTATTAGTGTTTTCCTTGCCATTTGCTCCCAAGAAAATAATCGGATTCGGTCATATCCTTTTTGAATTGATTTATCTCGAAATTCAGTATTGCTTAACATTTTCCAGATCGAATCTACCATATCTTGTAAGTTTTCAGGATCAAATAATAATCCGGCATCACCAAGCACTTCAGGTATCGAAGTTCTATTTGATGCTACTACCGGACATCCGAACATCATCGCTTCTAGAACCGGAATACCGAATCCTTCAAACAACGATGGTAATACGAATACTCTCGCTTTTTGGTATAAAGCGATTAAATCTTCATCGGGGATATATCCAAGAAACATAACCCGGTTGGATTCAATGTTCGTTTGCTTAATTTTCTCTTGTAAAATGGCATAAGACTGCCTTTTTAATCCAACAATAATCAACTGCTCTTTGATTATATTCGCCAATTGTGCATATCCCATTATCAGCTGATCTAAATTTTTATGCGGTAATAAGGAACCAACCGATAAAATAAAACTAGAATGAATATTATATTTTCTTAATATTTGGGTTACCTTTATTTCAGGATATAAATCGGATTTATGATATTTTGAAGCGGGGCAGGTTACTGTAAGTTTTTTTTCAGGGATCAGTAACAATTCTACAATATCGGTTTTTGAATTATCTGATAACGTTATAATGGCATCGGCTTTTTGGGCACTCCGTGGAATAAAATATTGCCAATACCATAACCGTAATTTTGGAAAGTTCTGGGGATAATACCAATACTGCATATCCGGAATGGTTACTACGGTTTTACACTCCACCTTAATTGGTGAAACATATCCCGGTGAATGCAAAATATCAATCTGCTTTTTTTTAATTAAACGCGGGAATAATGTCTGTTCCCAGAATACTCGATATAATCTATTTCGCGCATAGAATTTACATTGAACTTTAGAGAAATTAGATGCGGTAACTTTAATAGAATCATGGTTCTCCCGATTTGTAAACAGAATATATTCATTATGATTATCGATTTTCGATAAACCATCAATTAATCCTCGAAGATAGGTTTCTGTTCCTCCTACCTGACCAGGAACAAGAAATAAGGTATTTATTCCAATCCGCATATTTTTTAATCTTACTTAAATTCGTTACATGTTTAAATATCAAGACTGCGTTATTAACTAAAATATTACTCTTACCTTGTTAACCTATAGCGACTGATTGGCTTGATTGACTTGGATACTCATTAACAAACCGACAAATAACCAAAAATATAAAGTAAGAGGAAAAATCACAAAGGTTACTCCGCCTACAGCAGAAATAATCAGAGATATTAATCCGGTTAATATACCTAAAATGATCGCCCGGGATTCTTTCACTTTGATATCTCGATACAATTTGATTCCGAAGTACAGTATCGTAGCTAATAACCATAATAATGTCAAAAGGCCAAAAATCCCCATTTCTATAAAAACTAAAAGATACGAATTATGGGTTAGTGTAGCACCGGGAACATTATAGTAGACGCTAACTGGGCCCAGAGTTCCTAGACCTAATCCCAGAAGATTTGATTCATATATCCGGGTTATAAGAATATTCCATTCATCTAGTCGTTCTTTAATCGTTATATTTGAAGGATCGAAAGTCGAGATACGACTCCATAATGCTGATAAGGCTAAAGGTTGAACCAGTGCTGCAATCAATAATCCCACCAAAACGATTACTCCCAAACGCAATATAATTTTCGTTTTATTAGAAAGGATACCGACAAATAGTGTTGCCATGATTACACCCAACCAAGCACGACGAGAAAATGTAAAGAGTAAATTTATCCCGGTTAAAAGCAACGTTATACTGGTTAACCATCGCCAAAATCGATTTAAATTTCGCAGATACACCATCAATCCCAAACAAAAACTGACCAGGATAGACATGAATACGGCATATGCATTTGCGCTGTACTCATCCCCAAACAACGTTAATCTCCCGACAATATGCTCTGGCAATACCCCAAACCATGCTCCCATGCCTACTTCAGCCGTAAATATATGCGATATTCCCCATAACGCAAAAACTAATCCGCTGTAGATAAAATACTTTACTACCCGCTTGACTTTCTCAATATCATTAACTACTGAAGCAATGATAAATACGATTATCATGAATTCAATCATCGCACGGAAGTCCCAGAATGCTACTGATAAATTCGGACCAAGGAACATATAGACTAACGCGATAGCAATATAGGCAAAAATAGGTATTATAATAATATTTACTCGAGGAAAGCAAATACGTTTATGCAATATATGGATCACCCAAATTAATAATAAACTTAACAACCAGACATCTTTGGGTAAGCGTAATATCTGCCGTGGAATTTCCATATATACGAGCTTCGGTATGATATCAGTCTCACTTAAGATCACGAGAAATGGACTTAGTGCAATAAACAAAATCAAACCCCATTCTAGGTGGTAATAGAGAAAAATCAGCCAAAGACAACCCAGAACAAATACTACCGTACATAATGGATAGATACATGCACTGATTCCAAATATGAGCAATATCACGACTAATAAACCATACATTTTTTGCATGTCTATTCTATTCTTTTGACCATCATTTTTAATTTCAATCGCATTCATATCACGTTAAATAGAATTAACCGAATCATGACTAATTTCTAATTGTTCTGATCATCGTTTCGTTCCATAAAAAATACACATCCAGGCAAAATACTTCAATCCCGATATTTGTAATAGCGGATAAGATACGATATTATTTATTTTAGCCAACCAAATCGGAATTCGATTATGAGAAAAACTTGCTCCATAAACTTTAACATCTTGAAATCCACTTCGCTTCATTGCGTTGATTAATCGTAATGGAATAAATGGCGCCTCGTCTTCTACCTGTCCAGTGATGTTACCAAAAACCCGTTTTGCTATCCTTGTAATCCAACTAATCGGATGGAAAATACTGGGTTCTAATGCAAAGAAATATCCTCCTGGTTTTAATACTCGATACGCTTCTTTTAAAAATCCATCAAAACCAAATTTGAGAAAATGATGGAAAAATAATGGAATAATAACGATATCAAATTGAGCGTTCGAGAACATCGATAAATTCCCCATATCGCCAACATATTTTTTAACCGCTACATCGTTAATTCGATTTATCGCTGCCTCTGAAATATCGATCCCGTAAATATTCTTAGTCATGTGACGATAATATTTTATATCATCTCCTGTTCCCAAAGGAGCGATGAGCATATAGGGATTATCCCATCCGGAAATTTCTATCTTTTTACCTACAATTTTAGCTAATTGTTTTTTGGGAAATGAATAATTGAACTGTGTTCGTTCCGGAGTATAAAACAATTTCGTATTTAATATATGTCGTGCCTGAAACGTATGCTCGGTATACCATTGCTTTTCTCGTTTTAACTTTTGTTCGTAGTTATCCATCAAATATCCTCAATGTTAGTAATTATAATATTGTAATACGAAATAAAACCCAGTTTAAATAGTTTCGCTATTTCTTTTTGTCCTAACGGATTATTTGATAATAGATGCTCTCAATTTGAGCTATATTTTGTTTAATATTAAACGACTGTTCGACTCTTTTTCTTGCCGAATCACCAATTATTCTTTGTTTATATCGATCATTAATCAGTTGAGTTATCGCTTCGACTAATTCCATGGTATTCTCAGGTGAATATAATAGACCGGTTACACCGGATTCGATGATTTCCGGAACTCCACCAATTCTAGCTGCAATAACGGGTTTGCTTAAAGTCATGGCCTCTAAAATAACAGTAGGTAATGGATCGGGTTTAACAGAACTATGTATAATAATATCTGAAGCAGCCATAATGGTACGTACATCGGAACGAAATCCCGTAAAAACAACTTGCGATTCTAGATGATTTTGTTTGACTATATTATCAAGGAATTTCCGAAATATTTTATCCGATTCTAACAGTATATCTCCTACAAATAAGTATCGCAATTCCGTTTTAAAACTATTTAATTGTATTGCTGCTTGCAGGAGAATATTTTGCCCTTTCCAGGGGGTTAACGCTCCGACCATCGTGATCAAAATAGCCCCGGTTGGAATATTAAATTCTTCTCGTATTGAATTCTTATCCTCAAAAGATGGCATTGGTAATTCACAATTCATACCGTTATAAACAGTTTGAATCTTATCCGCAGAAATACCATATCGTATCAATGTGTTACGAACAGCATTTGAGACCGCAACAATTTTATCAGCCATTTTACCAGCAAACCAAATCACCGGCTTATTCACCCATCGTTGAGTAACGATATCATGCATATGCCAAATCAACGGCTTCCCTGTTAATCTCGCAGCCATAATGCTATAGAGATGGGCAGTAAAAGAGTTTGCATGAATCAGATCGACGTTCTCCTTTTTGATAAGGATTTTAATTGAACTCGTTGCTTTCCAAAAATAAAAAAGATAGGCGATCAATTTAAATGGATTTTGGGTTCTCACTAATAATGGTGTTTGTATCGGATATACTCTAAATCCCTGATTCTGTAATTCAGTAAATAATTTCCCTGATTCCGGAACTGCGATGATCGGTTCGAATTTCGATTGGTCGAGTCGAGCCAATAGGTTCTGAAGAACTCGTTCGGCACCGCTGATTATTCCGATGTGGTTTATATATAATATTTTTTTACGCATATTTCCGGCACATGCTTTCAATTGATTAATTTGGGTAGATTATTTTTTATTCATAAAGCTTTTGAGATAATAAAAATCTATAGCTAATAATCGAACAGCAAACTGTCGATGCAGTAATATCACATATATCACTAATATAGTCATTGTAGTAACTAACGCGGAAATCGCCGCTCCCAACGCACCAAGCCATGGAATTAGAATCATATTTACTAATATACTTACTCCCGCACCAACCCAGGTTAACTTGGCGTTTATTTCCGGTTTTCCGATACCGTTAAATACACTTGCGGCGATCCGATAAAATGGATGCATCAACCCCCAGAACGCAAATACCCGGACCAAGGATGCGGCATTTTGGTATTTACCTCCATAGAAGAGTCGAAGGATAAATTCCGGGAATAGGAATAGCATCAAGGTTACCGGGATGGCAATCAGGAATAATACCCCGGATGCGGTTTCATAGATTTTTCGGATTCGTTCCCGGCTGGGTTCTCCTAACGATAAATCCACTTTCGCGGTTTCGGGAAAAACAATGGTATTCATCGATTCGTTGATGACTACCGAAAAACTGGTAAATGCACGGGCGGTATTATAAATCGCAACATTTATCGGTACACTTATTGAGGTTAGGAAATAAGCCAGCATAAATAAATCGATTCGGGTATAAATTTGGACTCCGGCTCCGTTGATAAACGAATGCTTGGCAAATCGGCTCAGGCGCTGAAACCAATCTCGCTGTATAATGCTCGAAAATTTCAGATATTTTCGCGAATACCAAAAACCCGGTAGCGCACTTAATATGTTACTGAGAGCAACTACCCAGAGAACCTGGACTCCCGAAATTAGAAATCCGCTATATTTAAAGATACTCAAAATAATCAAAAATGAGCATAAGATATAAACATCAATCCATAATACCTGTTTTAGATTTTGTTTAGCAATCAGAATCTGCCGAACGAAATTATTCAGCATGACTGCTGAAAGCACTAACGGCACCCAATATAATAATGCCGCTAATTCCGGGACTTGGCATATATTGGCGATCGGATGTGCAAACAGCAATAAAACCAGTGCGGATAATGCCAACAGCCCGAGTTTCAAGATTAAGGAATGGGTTATCACAACCGGTAATTCCGCATCATCTCTTTCGGCAGCATATTTGATTAAGGCCTGCCCGACCGATAAATCGGTAAAAAGTATCAAAAAGACGCGGATACTGTCGCAAAGTACCAGAATCCCATATTCGGCCTGGGGAATACTGCGAACCACGGTGATAATATAGATAAAACTATAGAATGCTATGATTATGCTGTCTAATAATGCATAGACACCGCGTTTATATATTGGGGTAGATGCCATGACTTTAACCTAATTTTCACCCATATTATGACCTTGATATTACGGGGTTGTATCGAACGAGATAATATCTCGTTCGATACAACCGGCGTTAAAACTCAAAATAGCGCGATGGACGAAATGATTTAGTCTGACTTAAATCTTGATTATACCTGTTGAAAAGCAAGTTATCCAGTGGATAATTTGCTTTATACTACTAGTTCAGAAAAGCAGATTCGCCTAAGGCGAAACTGAT
>JBHGBB010000196.1:0-7146 GCA_041946755.1 bacterium
GCAGGAACTTCGCCGGGTCGATTGCCACCTATCTCCATGCACCACTGACCGTTATACTCAGCACGGTACTCTGTTTGATTTATTTTACGTATACCGTATATCGAGTACCGGAACTCTGGACTAATTAACTAACCCAAAAATAATTTTCTGCTGCATTAGAGCTGGATTAACCTATTCTACCAGTATCTGTACTATTCAGCTATTCAACTAAAAAAAGATTAATTTTCTTCATTTTAGCTTGACAAAAGCATCAAAACAGGATTAGATATTACTCAAAGAAAAATAAACCAATTGTAAGTTTTTAGTTGTTAGTTGATAGACTAAAAGCTAAAAACCAAAATCTAAAACCTAATTCCGGAGGTAAGTTTATGTATCGTAGCTCTCGATGGTATATGTTTTGTTTAATAGGTATACTGAGTTTAATAGTAACAGTAACCGCAGGTGCTTCAACGGTTATTTCTACCAGTATTTATACCAGTTCGACCTGGACGCTTGCCGGGAGTCCGTATCTGGTTACCGCAAGTATCGAGGTGAAAAGTACCACGGCGAGTAATATTACCGTATTAACGATCGAACCGGGAGTAATAGTGAAATTTGTATATTCGTATAGTCGATTAACTTTCGGTGCAGGGACGGCGCAACGCGGCGGATTAATCGCGCGAGGGAATAGCGCTAATGGCGATATTATTTTTACTTCATATAAAGATGATGCCGCCGGAGGCGATACTAACGGTGATGGTTCTACTACTATTCCGGCACCGGGAGATTGGGAAAGTATCTATTTTACTTCATATTCGTTTGCCACGATGAACCGATGCCAGGTGAGTTATGGCAGCCATAATATCTATGCATATACATCAGCAGTATCCATTACCAGTACGGCAATCTCTTCCAGCGGGGAAAAAGGGATTTATGTCGATTACGATTGCTATCCAGTGATTACTAACTGTCAATTCTATAACAACCAGGATTATCCGATTAGTATAGGTGCGGAAGGAGTCCGAAAGATTACTGGATGTACCTATACTTCGGGTACTATCACCAACAAACGGCAAGGAATCGAGGTTCGCAGTGAAAACGTGAAAACCTCATGCACCTGGTTGAATCAAGGGATTCCCTATGTTTTAACCGGTGATGTCAATGTTTATTCACCCAGTCCGGGAAATGTGTTAAATATCCAACAAGGTGCGATTCTAAAGTTTGCATATACCTATGTACGAATCAATACCGCCGGTGGGTCGACTACCCAAGTTGGTGGATTGATGGCTACTGGCGTAACCTTTACTTCGCTTAAAGATGATTCCGTTGGCGGGGATACCTATGGCGATGGAACCGCAACTTCACCAAGTGATGCTGATTGGATTGGCTTGGTGTTCGAGCGCTATACCATCTCTTCAACGAAATTGGATAAATGTATTATCCGGTATGGCGGGAGTGGTTCCGGTGGGATGATTTATCTGACCGCATGTTCTCCAACATTTACCTCCTGTACGATCAATTATAGCGGTGAACATGGAATATTTGGGAATAGTAATTCGTATCCGACGATTAGCAATTGCCGGTTCGAACACAATCAAGATTATCCGATTAGTATTGAGGCGGAAGGAATCCGGAAAGTTACCGGGAATACCTTTAGCAATAACATTCGGCAGGGAATTGAAGTTAAAAGCGATATCGTTCATACCAGTTGTTCGTGGACCAATCAGAGTGTGCCCTATGTAATCGATGCGAATTTCTCGATATATACCACCGGCAATGGTTGTGTTCTAACCTTAAACCCCGGACTGGTACTGAAATTCGCTCAGACCTATGGAGAAATAGATATTGCCGGCAGTGTAACAACGCACCGCGGCGGTTTGATTGCTACCGGAGTGACCTTCACCTCGATTCATGACGATGCGGTTGGTGGAGATACGTATGGCGACGGTACCACAACTACACCGAGTTACAATGACTGGCGGTACCTGAATTTCGACCGCTATACCATTTCCTCAACGAAATTGGATAAATGCATGATTCGCTATGGTGGAAGTGGTACCGGTGGAATGATTTATCTCACCGCCTGTTCCCCAACATTCAGCGTCTGCAGCATAAATTATAGCGGTGAACATGGAATTTTCTGCGCCAGTAATGCATACCCGACCATTAGCAGCTGTCGGTTTGTCCTGAACCAGGATTATCCGATCAGTATGGAAGCAGAAGGAATTCGGAAAGTTACCGGCTGTACTTTTAGCAGCAACAAACGGTCTGGAATCGAAGTAAAAAGCGATATTGTGCATACCACCTGTACATGGACGAATCAGAGTGTGCCCTATGTAATCTCGGCTGATGTTTCGGTATATACCACCGGTAGCGGGTGTATTTTAACCTTGAATCCGGGCGTGGTATTCAAATTCTCATATATGTATGCGCAGCTGAATATCGGTGGGGATAATACCACGAAACGCGGTGGATTACTCGCTACCGGAGTAACCTTTACCTCGATTGAAGATGATTCGGTAAGTGGAGATACTTATGGCGATGGAACTACCACCTCACCGTCACCGGGAGATTGGGAATGCATTTATTTCGATCGGTATGCTTTATCAACCACTAAACTCGATCGTTGTATAGTTAAATATGGCGGTGGAAGTCATGACGTGGCATTATATGCTTTTGCCTGTTCACCGACATTCAGTTATTGCACCGTGAATTATAGTAATGGACACGGAATTTATGGTACCAGTAACGCTTATCCAACGGTAAGCAACTGCCGATTCGAGAACAATCAGGGGTATCCGATTTCACTCGAAGCGCAAGGGATCCGGAAGGTTACCGGGAATAGTTTCAGCAGTAATAATAAACGGCCGGGTATTGAAGTGCAAGATGATGTGGTAATCACTTCCTGCACCTGGACGAATCAAGGGGTACCGTATGTCATTGCCGGCGATGTTTCGGTATACACCACCGGAAGCGGATGTATCTTAACCTTATCATCAGGCGACATCCTTAAGTTCGCCTATATGTATGGTCAGCTTAATATCGGCGGTGATAATACTACCAAACGCGGCGGATTGATTGCGACCGGAGTAACGTTTACCTCGTTAAAAGACGATTCGGTTGGCGGGGATACCTATGGCGATGGGACTGCAACTACAGCATCACCGGGCGATTGGGATTGTCTTAATATCGACCGGTACGCCTTATCGACCACCAAACTTGATCGCTGTATAGTTAAATATGGCGGGCAGACTTATCCGGGAGAGGTATATATAGTAGCGAGTGCTCCGACCTTTAGTTATTGTACCATTGATTATAGCGATGAGCATGGCATTTATGCATTGAGTAATGGATATCCGACCATAAGCAACTGTGTATTTCGGTATAATGAGCATTATCCGGTTTCCATTGAAGCAGAAGGAATCCGGAAGGTCACCGGATGTACTTTTAGCAGCAATACGCGTTCAGCAATTGAAGTGAGAGATGATATTGTAATCACTTCCGGGACGTGGACGAATCAAGGGGTACCCTATGTGCTAGCCGGGGATGTTTCAGTATATACTACCGGTAATGGTTGTATCTTAACCATAAGTAATGGAGTGCGGGTAAAATTTGCGGATAGTAATGTCCAACTTAATATTGCCGGAAGTGATACCACCCGTAAAGGGGGATTGATTGCCACCGGAGTAGCGTTTACTTCATTAAAAGATGATACTCTAGGTGGAGATACCTATGGCGATGGGACCGCAACCTCTCCCGCCCCATCAAATTGGGATGCGATTGTTTTTGATAAATATACCTTATCTACTACCAAGCTTGACCGATGTATCATTCGGTATGGCGGTAATAATCATTGGGGTCAACTCTACGTTAACGGCTGTTCTCCAACTTTTAGTAATTGTACCATCGATTATGCTATCCTGTGTGGGGTGTATGCCTATAGTAATGGATATCCGACCGTGAGTAATTGTGCGTTTCGTAACAATCAGGATTATCCGATTTCGATTGAAGCGGAAGGTATCCGGAAGGTTACTAATTGCAGTTTCAGTAATAACAAACGACAAGGAATTGAAGCGCGAGCCGATATTATCATGACTTCCGGTACTTGGGCGAATCAAGGGATACCCTATGTAATTGCAGGTTCAGTAACCATTAGTACTACCGGCAGTGGAAATATGCTTACCTTAAATCCGGGAGTAATTATTAAATTCGCGGATTCCGATTCAGAACTTGTAGTTGGCAACACGTGGACTGCCCAATATGGGGGATTGATTGCGGTCGGTAATGTCTATGCACCGATTTATTTCACGTCCATCAAAGATGATTCCATTGGTGGGGATACCTATGGCGATGGTACCGCAACCAGCCCGAAACCGGGAGATTGGAGATATATACATACAGATGTTTGGAGCACACCTAGTACGGTTTTCGACCATTGTATTATCCGATATGCACAATATGGGATATTTAATGGCTCGCAAGCGACTTTGAATGTCCGATATTGCCTTATTGAAAAGCATGGCTTTTATGGGATATATAGTTATTTTCCGTTAGAAGGTCAAATGCATCACAACACGATTATTAATAACATTGAAGCCGGGATATATATTAATACGGGTTATCCGCCATTAATTACGCATACCAATCTCTGCCAGAATCCAATCGGATTGTTAACCGAATATCTTTACGCACCGTTTACTTTTTCCTATAACAATATATCGAAAAATACGACCTATGGAATTCAGAATAAAACGACTACGGTGACTATTCCCGGCGAATACAACTGGTGGGGCGATACGACGGGACCGTATGACGGGTCAACCTCAGGATTATATAATCCGAATGGTCAAGGAAATTCGGTCTCGAACTATATTGATTACGATCCCTGGTTACGCGAGAATCCGGAACAACCGCGGCAATTACCGGATATCAAGTTATTAAAAGGATATCAGCAGGAAGGAGTATTTGATTTAGACCGGTATATCCTAGATACCGCAGCAAGTTTTACCTGGTCGACGAATCCAAATACCGACCAAGCAGAGATCGTGATTAATACGGATAACAATGTCGATTATACCTTATCCCGAACTACGGCGTTTGTTGGAATTGATTCCGTAGCCTATTGCGCGAACTGGTATGCGAAATCGACCTCGATGTTAAAATATTCATCCTATATTTTCGACCGTATCAGCGATGCCATAGTTGATAATGGGAACGAGATTGAAAACTGCTGGCTCGATTTGCGGGAAGGGATTATTAAAGATTCCGGAACCGCATATCCGACTATCTATAAATCGATGACGAAATTTGACGATGCTACTGATGCCGCAAGATTGACGGTTACCTTAAGTGGATCAACCGCCGAGATTCTATCCAGTTCAGCATTAAAAGCACCGGCGACGGTAATCTTCACCATTCAAAAAGATAGCACTGGCACCGATTATGATAAACAATTGATCCGGGTTTATGAAATCGTCAATACCAACGGCCATTTTGGAGTGGCGAGTGATACCACGAAATGGTATTTCCAGCTTTACTCCGATGGTACCGGTCCGGGAACTTTATCCTGGGTGACGGGATATAGCGACGGTTCTGGTATAGCTAAAATAACTCAAACTGCAGGGCAGAAAGGGAAAATTGGACAGACATTTAAGGTATCAAAACCGGGGTGGTATACTGCCCGAGCGCGGATTGCAACTGATATGACCGCAGCGTCGAAACAACAAAAGGTATATCTCTATCTGCAGGAACTTAACGCTTCAGATCAGATTATTGAAGTTGCTAATCAAGTATTATCATCCGGAGCCGGAGCGTTTACCGGTGCGGGTGGATATCGCGATTTAGAAATAACCTATTATGCGAAAGGGACTTCTTTGGGGGTACAATTGGTAGCGATAAATCCGGCGAGTAGCGGAGTTACCGGAAGCATTTATATTGATAATATTTGGGTATATCCGGCGCCACCGATAGTATCTCGATGTTATGGCGCGACCCAAGTCGATCTGGCGAATGCGAATTTCGATACTACCACTACCGCATGGATGGTAGAAGTCTATTCCGATGGTACCGGTCCGGGAACTTGGAGTTGGGATACCGGCTGGGCTGGCAGGACTGGACTCTTAAAAGTGAATCAAGCCGGTGGCGAAAAAGGGAAAGCAAGTCAATTGTTTACTTTCCCGAGCGAACAACGGAGTGCATCCGCTTCAGTTTGGGTATATAGTGGTGCTACCAGTAGTTCCAATTCCCAGAAAGTATATTTATATCTCTATAGTTATGATGCCGGGTATGCGAAGGTTGTTGAAAGCGGAAATGCCATCTTACAAGCCGGAATGTGGACTCCAAACCAGTGGCGGGAATTAAAGTTTGGATATACGCCGTTAACGGCAGTTAATGCGGTGCAGGTAGTGGCAATCAACCAGACAGGGAAACCGGCTGCAAACATTTATTTCGATGAGATTAGTGTCGACCAAGATCAGGATGCCAACTATTATTGGGATCATAGTTTATTCTAAATCCGAAATTCGAATATCGAATCTCGAAACCATCAAGGATAAAAACAAAACATAAAATCCGATAAATGGGGCTGAACAAGTTCAGCCCTTTTTTCTTTTTAAATTTGAGCTAAATTATTCTATTCTTTCCAATTCTACCTTAAAATTGCATCGGGCTAAAAAATAGCATTAAATAAACTTGACAAATAGTGAAAAAGGGACTATAAATAAACGATAAAATTTAATTGGTTATATTGCGAGGCAGCGATAATATTTAGGTATTGGATATAAAAAAGGCGATGTAACGAGCGTATCGATAGTATAAAATAAATTATTAATTATTATTGAAAGGAATATACATGCAAGGAATAAATCAGCGATTTATTTTGGTTTTAATATTGCTCAGCTTCTGTATGGCGGCGATTTCGATAGCAATTCCGCTGCGCATCAATTACCAAGGGGTATTGAAAAATAAGAGCACTGGTCAAGTTTTGCCGGATGGGGATTATAGTGTTACCTTCCGATTATATACGGCAAGTACCGGTGGGAGTGCGGTATGGAGTGAGGCGACTACGGTAACGATCACCAATGGGATTTTGAACTATCAGTTAGGGAGCGCGGTAACGTTATCATTATCGTTTAATGCGACTTATTATCTCGGGGTGCAAATCTCCGG
>JBHGBB010000197.1:0-7140 GCA_041946755.1 bacterium
CTTGAGTTTCATGCCACAACTATATCATAGTTAGTGGCTTAAATGATACTATACCCTAAACAAAACCTGATCCAGTTGAAAAAGGAAGGATTCTTACCCGAAGATGATTTCTGAGCTTATCGGCTAAGATATGCACCCATCGAATTCGGTTGTTTGGTCATAGAGGGTGGGAATATCTCATAATCATAGTTCTGGTTGGGAGCATTAATCCGTCGCATCGGGACTTCATTTATTTTCCGCTCTTTCATTTGTTTCGCCGCATATTCAAACGCTTCACCAAAAGTAACAAATCTATCGCCATTGAGATCGGCTTTCGGGTCTATACCTCCCCAAGCCGGAACATATTTCCCTTTCATTGCGAGACTGCCATTCAGCGCTTTAATCAGGTATTTAAAAAACGCATCGCCGCTACCCTGGTCAGGATGAGCTGAAGTATAAACTACCTTGGCGTTATTGAGGATCGGAATCGCTCCCCCGGTATTACATCCTTCTAAGATAACAATTATTCTGGCTTGTTTATTTATCATCCCGAGATATTGGTTCAAATCCTGGTATGATATATCCAGCGTTCCATCATTACCCGCATGGCTGGCGATGGCTATTACCAGGGTATCGTTTTCTTTAATCAGTTTCGAAAATGTATCTAAAATACTATGGAGTTCGGTTTTATTCGGTTCACCGGATTTTAGTTTGGTAAGCGCACCGAATCCTTCAGAAGCCAAAACGATACTGTTTTCTATCGGAATTTCAAAACAATATTGCAACGTTTCCCGCAGAATATAGGTGTTCCCTCCATCCACTGATTGGGCAAGTAAAACATACCAATTCCCTTGTGGTACAGGATGGATTAATTTAAACGCCGGGTTGGGTTGCTGCGGATATCGATTAATCCGTTTCAAGGAATAAGAATATTGCATTAACGAGAATAGTTCCTGGATATAGGGGTCATCGGGACGCAGCATTAAAAATTGACGGATGATATCATAACTCTTATCGATATCAGTACAAACATCTCGAATCCAATAGCTCTGCGCGTTCCACATCCCGATAGTCGGTTTAAGTTCTGCCGGATTTATTTGTCTGGTTGAGCCGTAGGTATCTCGAATGGTAATCGATTTATCGGAAACGGCGATTATACTCCCTTCAGCATCTTCGCCATCGAATAGCCATAATGAAATAGGTTCTTTCGCTTCCGGGAAAGTGGTTAGATTTGATGGAAGAGATGCGAGATTGATATGCAATCCTTTTTTTAACGAGGGCTCTTGCATAGTTCTTTTTTCCAATATATCCCGCGATTGCGCTAGTATCTGCCGGAACTGTATATCATCGGGATACCAGGATACATATTGGTTGATTAAGGCAACGGTCCGTTCATAATTCCCGGTTGCGAAACTTTGCCGGATATTATCCTGATATCTATGGGATTCTGGCGGTATAATCTGGTTTTTTATAAGCGTTAATTTATTATTATTCGTTTCAATAATAACCTGATCATCGCTGAGCGTTATGGTTCCATGCAGGATATTCCCGGATTTCAGTTTCAAGGTATGTAATATATCTGCATTATACCCAGTGTCGTTTCTCAATCGAACTGCATCGGCGATTACTACTTCACCGCCATAACTTTGCTGTGCATTTAGCCGGATAGTATTTTTCCCGGCGGTGAAACTAAATCTCCCTAACGGTACCCATTGATATCCTGGCAGTTGCTGGTTTATGGTTGCGGTATGCGGGCCATCAGCGGCGGTTATCTCATATCTGACAGTGGTACATCGGTTGTTATTCAGGATATACCATACCGCAACTTCATATACTCCCGATTCCGGGAGATCAACGGTCCAGGTAGCGGTATTAGCGCTGGTTGGAGATGCATAACGATAGGTACCGTTATTATATCCGATTGACTTACTGGCAGCCCATACTCCGGTTTCGGTATAACTCGGGGAGTCGTTATCAACAATGATAACTGCTGCAATACTCCGATTGGCTATGCTCAAATTAAACAGGATAAAACATAATATCGATAAGCGGAATATAAATGAGTTCAAGTTCATACCTATTGCGTCTATTTTATGCAATGATTGAATATTATACCAAATCTTCTTGATTTATAGGAAACGTAAGTATCTAACATTAGATTTGACTTATCGACCTTCAAAGCAGTACAATACTATAAAGTTATCATGCGAGTAGGTATGGCTAATGAACGCATATAACCCTAGAAAATCGTCTGGGTAACGAATACCAACAAATCTCATTTAAGTATGCAGCAGAATCGAGTTCGACTAGTAAAAGAAGGTATCGCCGGTTCAGGACCGGTAATATATTGGATGAGCCGGGAGCAGCGAAGTACCGATAACTGGGCGCTTCTTTATGCCCAGCAGATAGCAGTCGAACAGCGGGTGCCGGTAGTAGTCATCTTCTGTTTAGTCCCGGAATTTCTGGATGCAACTATTCGGCATTATGCGTTTATGCTGCAAGGATTGCAGGAAGTTGAACGAAACTTAGCGAAGAAACAGATTCCTTTTATCCTCTTAACCGGAGACCCGGGACAAGCTATCCCGCAGTTTGTTAAACAGTCGAAAAGTAGCATGCTGATAACCGATTTCGATCCCCTACGGATCAAACGGGATTGGAAACTCCGGGTAGGGGAGAGAATCCATATCCCGGTATTTGAAGTCGATGCCCATAATATCGTTCCCTGCTGGATAGCATCTCGGAAACGGGAGTTTGGCGCTTATACTATAAGACCGAAACTGCATCGGTTACTTCCGGAATATTTAGATGAATTCCCGAAATTGAACTCGCATCCTTATCCTTGGAAATCAAAATTAAAACAAAATATAGTTTGGAATAAAGTTGTCGCTGCTTTAAAAGTAGACCGAACCGTTTCGGAAATCAAAAACTTCATACCCGGTGAGAAGGCTGCATTGAAATTATTAAAAGATTTCATTAATCATAGATTAATCAAGTATGATATAGACCGGAACGACCCGAACCTGGCGGCGCAATCGAATCTATCCCCTTATCTGCATTTCGGCCAAATCGCTCCGCAGCGGGTAGCATTAGCAATAATTAAAAGTAAACATCCGAAAAAAGCTAAAGACTCGTTTCTAGAAGAGCTTATCGTTCGTCGGGAGTTATCGGATAACTTCTGCTATTATACTCCGAACTATGATTCGGTTGCCGGGTTCCCGAATTGGGCTAAAAAAACACTTGATGAACATCGGGACGATACTAGAACATATCGCTATTCAATCGACCAATTCGAACTGGGGCAGACCCATGACCCGTTATGGAACGCGGCACAACGGGAAATGATACTTACCGGGAAGATGCATGGATATCTGAGAATGTATTGGGCGAAAAAGATTCTAGAATGGACTGAATCTCCGGAACAGGCGATACAAACCGCCATCTACTTAAACGATAAATATTCTCTTGATGGCCGCGACCCGAATGGATATACCGGGATCGCCTGGAGTATCGGCGGAGTCCATGACCGCGCCTGGAATGAGAGACCGATTTTCGGTAAGATTCGGTATATGAGTTACAACGGTTGCAAATCGAAGTTTGACGTGAAAAAATATATCGCTCGATTCTTTCCAGTTTAATTTACAATATCCAAAATAAATGTATATGTGGAATAAACCATTTCTTTTTGAGTTTCGTCTTATGTTATATATTAAATAATTATATCTTTTAGGAGGATTATTTATGGTTAAAAAATCAGCGGGGTTTATCGGTCTTGTAGTGTTGTTATCCGGTTTATTATTCTGGATTAGTTCGGGAGTTGGGTATAGTGCCGATGCACAAAAAGCCAAGGTAACCAGTTATCTGATTTCGCCTGATGGCAATCATTTAGCCTATGGCATTCCGGGATATGACGCTACTGCAGAAGAAGTAACCCAGATTATGGTCTGTAATCCGGATGGTAAGAATTCGAAAGTAATCCAAACCGTCCCTGGAACCTGCGATGATATATGCTGGTTGGGAAATGACCGGCTACTCTGTACGTATCGAGATTCGATAATATACTATGTCGTTTCAATCGATGGGAAACGGCTGCAGGATATTAAACTACCTCCTACCTGTAATATTATTTATAAACGGATTTCTCCCGACGGTAAAAAAGTCGCGTATGTTGGCAGCTATACTAACGATACTGGGAAGAAGCTCTATGGCATGTTTGTGATCGACCTCGAAACCGGTAAAGTGCGATGTTTGACCGATAAACCGGTTAAAACCGCACCGGCATGGTCGCCGGATTCCTTGCAACTTACTATCGGAAATACTGCCGGATACGGCAATAATTATCCGTTGGTTCTGATTAATACTATATCTGGTGAGACCACCGATTTGGAGATCAAGGGAGTAGGCGCTGCCTGGTCGCCAGACGGCAAACATCTGGCGTTTAGTACCGAAATAGTTAAGGGTGGCAGTTGGTGGGCTGGTGTGCCGATAGATGGCCGAATCGGAATCCTCGATTTGGGATCGAAAATCCTGATTAAAGTTACGCCCTCGGCAGTCAATGTATCCGATACTACCACCGGGAAATGGGAGGTGCAAGGTAGTTTTGCTCCGGTCTGGTCATCAGATGGGAATTGGATTGCGTATCATAAAACCGCAATGCTCCGACCGCATAAGCAGACGAAACCAATTTATACTGACGAAACCTGGATAATCGATAGAACCGGGAAAAATGCTAAAAAGGTTATCGATGGATATTATCCACTTGCCTGGTCGAAAGATAACCGGACTATATACCTGCAGCAAGATTATCAGATAGATCGAGCTAATCTAGAATCCGGTTCAATTGATACTATTGCTTCCTGGGAAAAACCGAAGGCGCCAAGACCTACGGATAAAGATACGATCGAAATCAAGAAACCGGGAGTAATCGTTAAACTCACCTGGATAGATAAATCGTATGGCGAATCGTTCGCCTCGATTCTCAATGAAGCGAAAAAAGCGTATGCTGAACTCTATGGATTTTCTCTGCCTGAAACGATATCGATGAATGCGACCCGTGATCCCCGGGGTAGACTCAGATTATGGACTGATGGCGACTCGCATGTTTTTTTAACGATTAAATCGATAGACCAGTTAGCGCCGTCACCCCAGTCGGGAGTATATAATATTTATGGGTTATGCCATGAACTGGGACATATTGCGATGTATCGGGATATGCAGAATCAGGTCGGTTTACCAGAAGGTATTGGGGAAGGGATGGCGCATTATCTGGGGTCGGCAGTAGTCGATACCGTTGCTGCGCGATTAGGGAAAAATATCTGGCCGGAACCGTATGATGTATCTGCGGCTGAAGGGATTAGCCGCTTGAACCGGCAGGTTGATGGGAAGGGATTTACTGAACTTGATGCAACTCAGCAAGCGGCGAAAGTATTCTATACCCTGGACCGGAAATATGGCAGGAAGATTATAGGCCAAGCGATTAAACAATCGCTATCGACTCATCCTTCAGGAAAAGAGTTTATGCCCCGGTTTATCGCCGCAGTCCGGGAATATACTAAAGATACTACTGCCGGAAATTGGATTCCACAAAACCTTATAGTAGCAGAAGTTAAATGGGAAGTTAAAAACCGGACTCCGGACGATAGTTTCTTCAGTGACCAGTCAACGATACCTGATAAAACCGGTATAGTGCTCTATTATGATACCGGCAAAAAAGATGGAGAACAGAGTATGGCTGGCGGTGGGCATGCGGTATTATTCAAGAAACCTGAAGGAGATTGGGATCTCGATGCGATACAGATTTATGGTTCCCGGTATGGAATGGCGGAGGCATCGAAAGATGAGTTCACGATATATCTCTGCGATACTGCGTTTGAACCGTTCCAGGAAATCAAACAGTCATATCGGCTATTTAGTCAAGGCGAATTTCAGTGGGTGAATATTCCAATTGATGCAGTTAAGGTGCCGGAACGGTTTTATATTTGTGTTGCGTTCAATCCCACGTATAGTAAAGGGATCTATATGGCATACGATAAAAAAGTAATCCAAGTGCATTCATATAATGCCTTACCCTATACCTATATTAGTGATGTTCGAGATAAATATGACTGGATGATTCGGGTGCATTTGAAGAAGTCGAGAGAATAATGATTATATCGCAGATTAAATATTGTATAGTTGATCTTTACGGCAAATCGGTTTTGATGATAATCGGTTCATCCATCGCGATATTCAGAGTAGCAACGGCATTGCCGTTAACAATTGCGATTTCTAAAAACTCGGTGCTGCCGAAATAGGCGATTATATCGCCGGGGTTCCCTTCCGCAAACGTTTCTACTATCCGGTTGATTTTCTTCTTGCCGATTACGATAGAGAATTTCTTTTTGCCAATCGTTTGATTCCAAAATGCTTTCGAGATATCGGTGATAATATTCCCGAAATGATCGATATGCAATATATGACCATAGATTTGGGTGTCGATAATCCCCGGTTCCGGGATAGGGAATTTAATCAGTTTCTCGGCTGCCGGGCCGAATTTGGTGGCTGGGATACCTAACGATAAATGAGCGGCAGCCGGTGCGAAAATATCCCGGCCGTGGAATGTCGAACTTACCGACGGCAAGAAATATTTCCGATTCTCTAACTGGATAAGATGTTTGGTATGTTCATTCTGGATAACATAACTCAGAACTCCATTATCCGGTGCCAGAAAATAATAGTTATCGGTTTGGACAAGGAGCGCTTTTCGTTCACTGCCGACTCCGGGATCGATTACCACTACATGAATGGTTCCTTTCGGGAAATAGCGGTATGCAGTTGAGAAAATAAATGCGGCTTCCCTTATATTCTGCGGTGAAATGGAATGGGTTATATCAATAATCATTGCCTTCGGATTGATAGAGAGGATAACCCCTTTCATCTGGGCGAGATAAGTATCCGAAGTACCGAAATCGGTGGTTAAGGTTATGATTTTTGGTTGCATCATATCATCTTACCCTGAAATCAGCTTTTTTAGCTAGATTATTAGGTGTCTACTTACATAATGTGGTTAGTCATGGGGGCTAAACCGGAATATAACCCGAATTGGTCCAACCAATTCGGGTTATACCTCGGTAGATCGAAAGAGTCGAAGTTGAATTTTTCGCAAATTGCGAAAAATTCAACTTG
>JBHGBB010000198.1:0-7085 GCA_041946755.1 bacterium
CCTGAACAAAAAACAAAAAAAGCAAAAAAGGGTAAACCGGAAGAAATCGCCATACGTCCGTTAACCGGGGAAGAAAAGAAGCATGCAGTCATGCTTTGTGCATTAGGGTGGTTGGTTCCCGGTAGCGGGCATTGGTATCTTGGGATCATGAAAAAAGGATTGGTATTTTTTATTTTATTAAACGGTTTATTCTTATGGGGGATGATACTTCGAGGCGAAATCGCATTTCCGGTATTAAAGCTTGCTTCTCCCGAATTCAATATTGTTAATATTTTTGTGTTTATTTTCGGTTTAGGGAATGGGTTGATGGCGATACTAGAACTTACCCCCTGGCTGCATGTAGGTAATATCTCGGCGGTTACCTATGAAGTTGGTACGCTGCTTATGGTACTATCCGGTTCGTTAAATTTCTTTGTTATTCTTGATGCACTGGACACCTATCGTGGTGTAGTCCGAAATTCAAAATCTGAAGTTCGAACTTAATTATGCTAGCTCTGCAGAATATATTTTATTTTTTTATAATAAGTGTTATTATTGCTATTGTAGTAGGCGCTTTGACAAAAGGTAAAATCGAAAAACAGTTCAAACATGGTGCGCTGGTTTTGGGGCAATTAGTAGGCGGAGTATTTGCATTAGCGATAGTAGTTTATTTACTATCCAGATAAGGGGAAAAGAGCCGCTAACGGTTTCAGAGGCTGGATTTCATTATAGCGTATACCGGGATGAACTCCGGAAACCGAAACTCTTTTATTCGATAAAGGAGAATCATTATGGAAATTGAAGAACTCTTAAAAAAGATGGCGTTTTCGAATGCATCTGATTTGTATATAAAAGTAGGTCGCCCTCCGGTAATGCGGGTTGATGGGAAATTATATCCGATGAAGGCGACAGTCTTAAAAATGGATGATGTTAATGAGATCGCGACGAAGTTGATGAACGAAGAACAACGGTCTCAATTCGAACGTACTTGGGAAATGGATTTAGCCTATGGATTAAGCGGCGTTGGTCGATTTCGAGTAAATGTATTTAAGCAGCGTGGTACTACCGGTATGGTACTTCGGTTGGTCCGTCGTCCGACATTGACGTTCGAAGAATTAACCTTACCTCCGGTAGTACAGGAGCTTTCCGAACTCCCCCGCGGATTGGTATTGGTTACCGGAACCACTGGTAGCGGAAAATCAACCACCTTAGCATCAATGATGAATCATATTAATAACACCCGAAAATGTCATATCATGACCGTTGAAGACCCGATCGAATTTGTCCATGAAGATAATCTGAGTATCATCAATCAGCGGGAAATTGGATTGGATACGATATCGTTTGCAGAAGCGTTACGGCATGTATTGCGGCAAAGTCCGGATGTTATTATGATTGGAGAAATGCGGGATTTGGAAACCATCTCAACTGCTATCTCAGCAGCGGAAACCGGCCATCTGGTATTTTCGACGTTGCATACAATTGATGCGACGACTACTATCGAACGAATCATCAATTATTTCCCATCATATCTCCAGCAGCAGATTCGATTAGAATTAGCAATCTGTTTGAAAGGAGTCGTTTCACTCCGGCTACTGCCGAAAGCGAGTGGGGTAGGTCGAGTACCGGCGGTAGAAACCATGGTGGTGACTCCGACAATCAAGAAATTATTGCTGGAAGGGAAAACCACGGAATTGTCTTCGTATATCGAACAAGGTGAATATTATGGTATGCAAACCTTCAATCAAGCGCTACTAAAACTATATCGAAGAAATTTGATTACTTACGAAGAAGCTATTGCGAACGCAACCAGTGCTGAAGAATTTAAACAGAGCGTTGAAGGAATTACCACCGGGGTTAAAGCAAAATCGATTAGTGATATGATGTAGATTTAGATAAGATACCCTGAAAACCGGGATTTCATCTTGTTTGCTAATAAAACATAAAGAGAAGATAACTTACTCCGCATCATTCGGGGGAAATAAATTATTATTCTATCTTTCAACCGGGAATAACTATGCCAGAATTAAATATTGAAAGTTTGTTAAAACTAGCTATCGAAAAAGGGGCTTCTGATTTAATATTAACTGCCGGTTCGACTCCTGTCCTGCGAATTAATGGAGAATTAACGAATACCGACTATGCCGTCTTAACTCCTGCCGATACTCATCAATTAATCAACAGTATTTTAACTATCGAACAACAGGAAAAAATCAAGAATAAAAAAGAGCTCGATTTCTCGCTTGGATTCCATCAAAATAACCGATTCCGGATTAACGTCTATTATCAGCGCGGGTCGATGGCATGTGCAATTCGGGCGATTCCATCCCGAATACCGTCTTTTGCAGAATTAGGGCTTCCGCATATTATTGCTTCGTTAGCTTTACGTCACCAAGGATTGATTCTGATTACCGGGCCAACCGGTCATGGAAAAACCACTACCTTAGCGGCAATTATTGATTATATCAACAACCATCGCCGATGTCATATTATCGCTATTGAAGATCCGATTGAATATATTCATCATCATCTCAAAAGTGTTGTAGACCAGCGGGAAGTTAATACCGATACCGATTCGTTTGCTGGAGCATTAAAATATGTTCTTCGCCAGGATCCGGATGTTATTCTTATCGGCGAAATGCGGGATTTGGAAACTATTTCAGCCGCGTTAACCGCTGCAGAGACCGGTCATTTGGTATTAGCGACGCTCCATACCAATAATGCGCCACAGTCGATTGACCGGATTATCGATGTTTTCCCGCCATATCAGCAGGCGCAGGTCCGAACTCAGCTGGCCAGTTCGCTTTTGGCGGTAGTCGCACAACAGTTGATGATTCGAGAGGATCAAAAAGGCCGGATTATTGGTGTTGAAGTTATGGTGAACACTCCGGCAATCGGCAGTTTAATTCGAGAAAATAAAACGCATCAGCTACATAGTCAGATGGAAACCTCGATGCGAGATGGGATGGTTACGATGGATCGCGCTTTAAAAGAGTTATATTTGCAGAAAAGAATCTCTTATGAAACAGCAGTACTTCATGCGCGCGTTCCAGCCGAATTCGAACGAATGCAAACGAGTAATGTAAAAGCGTCGGAATCCAAAAAGCCATAAGTACGGTGTGACGGCATTCTCTTCAATAGCTATATTCTATGGATACCATCTCAATTCATTGTCAAATCAATCCTCGTGAAATCGGATATATCAATAATATTTTTGAAGGGTATCCGGGTTTTGCCGTAGTGAGAACGAACAATGCCAAGTTGGGCTTAATCGAACTCTGGATCGCACCGGATTTTTATCGTGAGGTGACCGAAATATTAAGCGATTTATCGCAGTCAATCTATTTAAAAATATTGGGTGAAAATCAAAATGGAAAAACCACTACGATTACGAAAAGCTAAAATCCAGGATGTCGGCGAAATCCAGGAGTTAATCAATCACCATGCGGCAGCGGGAGATATGTTACCGCGGTCACAAAGCGAGCTCTATGAAGCGTTACGCGATTTTTTTGTCATTGAACGCAAAACAGAAATAGTAGCTTGTGGCGCATTGCATGTGGCTTGGAAAGATTTAGCGGAAATAAAATCCCTGGTGGTTGCTGATACTATGCAAGGGCAGGGATTAGGAAAACGGATTCTGGCTGCCTGTTTGGCAGAAGCGAAACATTTGGGTATTACCCGGATTTTTGCTTTAACCTATAAACCGCAATTTTTTATTAAACAAGGGTTTAGTAGAATCGATCGCTCATTACTACCGCACAAAATCTGGACGGATTGTATTAAATGTGTCAAGTTTCCGGATTGTAACGAGATTCCGGTTATTATCGATTTAACCGAAAAGAAATCGGCTGTAAAATCGAATAAAACCCGGTAAATATCTATCCCAAATAAGCTGAGTAGTTCAGTTGCATCGCTATTGTGAAACCACTACGTCGTCTCTCTCATAGTTTACGAAATAATGCGGTGATTATCTTCGCAACCATCGGGCTTTTGATTTCGATCGGTGCAATATTGTATTATTTGGATGTTACCTTCCAGCAGGAAAAAAACAGTTTCATTGTCGCCAATCCGAAACGGTTTTTTACTGACATTCGGCAGACCTATGTAAATCAGTTGACCGAATTATCAATCCAGGTATTAACGAAAGGTACGCCGCAGAATTATCTCGAATTGAAAAAAATATTCGAGAAAATAGTCGATAATCCCCAGAATATTATTTATAGTATCGAGTTGTATACCAATACCAATAGTCCGAAATTAAGCTATGAAAATAAATCGAAATATTATGCATTAAATAATTGGTCGAATAGTTTAATTTCCCGTCGATTTAGCCATTTAAGCCAGATTGGACTTACCTTAGGGGAGACCGAATATGGTCGGTTGGTCGCTTATTATGCTTCCCCGGAAAATGTTCCTGAAATCGAGCAGTTGACCGAGCGATACCGATGGTATGCGATTTTGATTCCATTATGTTTTATCGGGATTTATGGATTGGGATTGAAATGGTTCCTATTACCCGTTCGTCGGGTAGTAGACCATTTAGCGGATACGGAGTTAGGAGTAGTCAACGTCATTGATAAACCGCATACCTTGATTGAAAATGAATATAACCGGATGGCATGGAATACCATGATGCTGGCAGTAAATCTCGAAATAGCAGATTTCGTAGCGGCAAATCCGAACTTATCGATTGAAGATACACTATTGCATATAAACCGGATTATTGAACAAAAAATGGGTTATGGACAAGTTGCATTAGGTATCTTAAATACCGCTACCCAGCAATTTGAAATATATTTACCAAATAATGCACACCAAGATTCATCAAGATTCCAATTAACCCAACCGATTTTTGATGATTTGCGATATAGTGTTTTGAATAGTACGCCGATAATCATTAATCGGGAATCGGAAGCGGAAACGGTATTCGATTATTTTAAATCGAAAAGTTTTATTGCTTGTCCGGTAAGTGCCAAAGAATCCATTTCTGAATTTATTATTGTCAGCAATCGAAATCAGCATCGGTTTTTTTCCGACCAGGATGTGCAGGCATTGAAACATATATCGCAGCAGATAAATTTAGCGCTGCAGAAAAAAGAATTTCAACGGCAGTTAATCGATCAGGAAAAGAATCAAGTCAGTATCAATCTCGCGCGGAATCTCGGGCATGATTTAACGAATGTTATCGCCGCTACTCGGTGGGATTTAAATACTCTGGACTCGTTATTAACCCAATTAGATTCAACTGCAATATCTACCGCACAACGAGATTTAATTACTGAAGCGGTTAGTGGATTAACCAATAACACCGAGTTTTTACAGGAAATAGTCGATATCTATCGCGCATTTTCTTATTTAAAGAAACCAAAATACGAACCAACCGACTTGAATGCGTTATTGCAACAGATGATCGAATTATTCCGATTATCTACTGCCGGTAAAGTGAAATTCGTCACCGAATTTATGGATGTTCAGATGATGATTGCAGTAGAACCCCGCTTGATAAAATTAGCGGTATTTAATCTGCTGACCAATGCGCTGGAAGCGGTTAAACTCGCTAGTGTAGCCCAATCAATCGATGGTATAATTACTTTACATACGGAACGGAACCAATCTCGGTCTGGAATAAAGATCAGTATTCGGGATAATGGTCGTGGCATTCGCGATGAATCCGGGAATTTGATGCCGGAAGAGCAAACCAATCGGTTATTTCAGCATGGCTATTCTACCAAAGAAAAAGATGCGGCTGGCGGATTAGGATTAGCCTGGGTGCAGACTATCGTCAGCGAATTTCATAACGGTAAAATTTATGCGAACAATAATCCTGAAGGCGGAGCTTGTTTTACCATCGAATTACCGGATAAAAATCCAACCGCAGAATAATTAATTTATGCAAAAAACCATTCTTATTGTTGACGATAATCAGTTATACCGACAAGCAGTGAAACGGAATCTGCTCTCCCGGAATTATGCGGTACTGGAAGCGGAAAATGGTTCTGAAGCGATGAAAGTATTGGAAAATGCTACACCGCAGGTGGTGGTCACGGATCTGGATATGCGAACTCGTACCGAAGGATTAGAGTTGATTAAAGACCTACAGCAGCAGCGGCCGGAATTGCCGATTATTTTGATTTCTGCGGTAGGGACTTTCGATGAAGGAGCGTTGGCAAAAGAATATGGCGCCAAATATGTGATTAGTAAAAGCAAAGTCGGCAGCGAGATCGAGAGTTTATTTAAGTTGATTGAATCTGCAATTACCCATCAGGAAAAAGAACAGAAAATCTTAATCCGACTTGATGAGTGGAAAGATGCGGTTGACGAAGTATCGGTTGATACGGTTGTTCCGCGATTACGCGAGATTATCAGCGATGATTCGTTAAGCGGATTAGTTAAAAGTGAAGCGTTTGAAGTTTTATATACCTATTCCTTACCCAGTTTGGCTGCGGAAACCAAGACTGCGTTACAGCAAGCGCAGCAGCAGGTGCCGGTAGCATTACCGCAGCAACTCGAAACGGATATTGATAGAGTATTAGCCAAATATCCGGATTTACAAGAAGAATCCAAAGAGAATATTCGAACTGCTGAATTCTTATATCGCTATCAAACGGATTTCGATACCGGTTACGATTTTACGCGAAGTATTGGATTCTCATATTGTTTTGCGGTTGAAAATGAAACTAAACATAAGTTCCGGTTTAAACTGCCGAAATTATTGCGGAGTGCGACGACACGCGAGTTATTACAGAAGATGTATGATTCCCGGCTGAGAAATATCGATTTGTTTTTCCAGCAGTATATTATGCGGTTACAGCAATCGAAATCGCTCGATTTCCAGGTGGATAAAATCAAACTGATTTTTGAAAAGATGATGCTGCATGGAGAACGATATAAACCCGATGGACTGAAAGCGATGGGAATCATTATTTTCTGTTTCGGCCGGCACTATCAATCCTCGACAACACATGGTTCAATTGAGGTATATAATCCTTTAGGATTAAAAGGAATATCGAGTGAAGATGAAATTCTATATCTGGTTCATGAATTAATCAAACTACAGCATTTCCGCAATCCATATATCCATCCCGAAATTACTGCCCGCCAGAAAA
>JBHGBB010000199.1:0-7078 GCA_041946755.1 bacterium
CTGAAGATATTAAACAACAGTTACCTTGGTTTAGATCGAAAAGTATCGATACCTTCTGTCCCTTAGGACCGTGTTTAGTTACCCAAGATGAAATTTCTGGGCAGCCGGAACTGGATATTATGATGAAAGTTAATGGCGAAATAAGGCAAAAAGATAATACCCGGAGTCTAATCTTTAAAATCCCGAAATTAATCGCGTTTATTTCCCAATATATGACCCTCGAACCGGGAGATATTATCGCTACCGGCACCCCGGAAGGTATGAAACCGGTTAAACCGGGGGATGTTATGGAAGTCACTATCGATAAAATCGGAACCTTGCGCAATCCGGTAGTGCAAGAATAATTCAAAAGCTAACCCCGATGAATCGGGGCAAGCCGCAAAGTTTACCCCGAAAACGTATTCAGGGCTCGCTAAGAATCATCTTACGCTAAGGGCGCAAAGAATATTTACCTATTTAACTTATTTAACTATTTAACCAGCATTTACGGATAGAGCTGTTGTTTAGTCTTTCCATCAAGAGATATTTTATACAGGATATTGTTTTTGGTAATCAAGAAATTCCCGTCAGGTAACGGCAAATTTGTGTATATCATATCGTATGGAAGGGGTATCTCCTGAATTGTATTGGTATAAATATCAAAAACTCTGCCTGTATTAATGTTTTCAGTATCTTGATAAAGATCGAAAATAATTTTGCAATTATCGTTAGTCCACCCTCGAATATACATTCCACAATTCCGTTCGCTAATCAAAACCCGTTTTTCTTTCGTTGCTAAATTCACTAACCATATTTCGCAATCAGAAGAAGTTGAATTCGATGAAATCGCAATCCATTGGCTATCCGGCGAATAGGACCACGATTTAATATTTGGCATAGATAGAATACAGATTGATTTTCCTGTACTATTATATCTTAAATATATATTGCGTAATGCAATTGGTTTATTGGTATTTTCACAATAAAAGTACCATTTATTATCCGGTGAAAAGTACGATGTAGGAAACGATCCCAAACTTATCATCTGAGATAATGCTTTCCCTTCAAAATTATATTTCACTTGACGGATTTCTAAAGCCCGTTGTTCCTTATTATAACTTGGATATAAGATGAAATATGATAAATAATCATCATCCATCGACTTACGTTCAGATAAAAAAAACCAAGGGTCATCTTTCGAAGAATTAATCAGTTTATCTTTTCCATTTTCGATATTCTTCCTCCAAGACTGCCATATTCGCGCAAATGGAAACACCACACTATAATTCAGATTTTTCCCATCTCGATCCCAAGTTGCGTCGTTTATTTCATGGAATACCCCTTCTCCTTTTAAGGAATATCGTCTGATATTCAAGGCGGATAAATCAAATCGATATGCTTTTTTATTGAATAAACGGCATTCAATCAATCCGAATAATTTCCGCGCATTGAATAATATCATAGATTTTCTATCCGGAGAGATAGCACCAAAACCTTCATAAAAATATCCTCGCGGCAGAAAGGTATATTTTTTAGTGTTATCTAACGGGATTAAACCCAATCGGGTACTTGGAGGACACCGCTCTCCCGTTGATTTAGAAATCGAGGCTACCACTATATTCTTCGAGGGGATAACTATTTTCGGAGTGATATTAACGATTTGGTTATATTGATAAAACGGATCATGAGAATTAGATTGAATGAGCGCGGCGATAAACACATAAATTAACAAACCGAATGCAAGAGCATATACGCTACTTTTAATCCGTTGTTTGGCAATTAAAATCTCCGGCCGGGTGAAGATATAATAACTGATCCACAACAATAACAAGATTAAAATCCATAAACTCCCATACCATCGCTCGGCTAAAAAGAATATGTTTCCGATAAATAACCATAGAAAAGTAATACACCCGCAAAATATAAGGCTGCCAAACGTGGCGCTGATCGAGTTCGATACAATAACTGAAATTACCAAGCCGCTCGCATAGAATAAAGATAGAAGCATCATCAAGGTATATTGGTCTTTAACCATATCATAAACTAAGTCCTGGAGTTGAACCGGATGCGGAGTTAATTTCGAGATATAATAGATGCCGATACTTGAACCAAGCATAAGCAGTAATATAAAGAAGATACCGAACCCTACTTTCGTCACCCAGAGTTTCGCGCGCGATATCGGCTGGGATAATAGCAATGGCATGGTATTTTTCCCGAATTCACTGGAAAATAGGTTGGTAGTTATTATGACTATAAATAGCGGGATGAAATAAAAAACCGTTTTGATATCATTTACTGCCGGATTAAACTCCCGGTTGATTTCTAATAAATAGGCTAATAGGCAGATTACCCCAATTGCCATAATCAGGATAACCCAGTTTTCCCGCCATTCTTTCCAAATCAATGCTCGCATACGCTTCGCTTAACTGAAAAACGTAAGAACGTAAGAACGAAAGAACAATTCGCTATTCATTTTGTTCTTCCGTTTCTCTGTTTTTCAGTTCTTCCGTTATCTTTTCTACGGATATAGCTGTTGCTTAACCTTTCCATCCAACGAGACTTTATAAAGTACTTTATCGTAAGTTATTAAAAACTCGTTATTAGGTAACGATAAAGTATTGTAAAAAGAATCGTAACGGAATGGGAAATCTCGCATTTCATGCGAATAGATATCGATAACCTTTATCGGATTGGGTTCTTTATTTGACAACCATAAACTAAAAATAATATTGCGACTATCACTCGACCATCCCCGAAAAGTAAGTGCGTTCGCTGGTTTGTTCACCAGTACTCGTTTTTCTTTCGTTTCTAAGTTTACCAACCAAAGTGCATATTCAGTAGTGGTTGATACCGTAGAAATGGCAATCCATTTACTATCCGGAGACCAGAACCCGGACTTAATATGCGGCGAGGATAGGATTTCGGTTGATTCATTAGTGGCTAAATTTTTTAAATATACTTTTCTCAATTCGCTCGGGTCGCCAGTATTCTGACTATATAGTAACCAATTTTTATCCGGCGAAATAATCGGATAAGTATGGTTACCATATTGCGTATTCTGCCAGAGAATTTTCCCATCCAAACTGATCTGTGCTAATCGTAATATTTCTTGTCTCCGCTTCGCGTCATACCCAAGATAGTACCAGGTGTAAAATGAATTGCCATCCTTAGTCCAACTATATTCATAAGAATAATGAGAAAGGTATTCCGGTGGCATATTTATAATTTTATTTACCCGGGTGTTGATATTAATGATCCGGGTCTGAAAGTCGGGTTTAAAACGGTCAATAACGGTATACAATATCCTCTGGTCGTCCGCTGACCATGCCGTATTCATGATCTCCTTAAATAATCCTACTCCCGGTACAGGTAACCGATGGATATTGCGCGTAGTTAAATCGAGTAGATATATTCTCGGACCAAATAATTGGCTTTCTACCAATCCGAAAAATCGTCGCGAATTATATAACTCGATATATCGCTGATCCGGAGAAATAATATTTGATCTTTCACAGTAATATCCGCGAGGTAAATAGGTATACTGTTTAGGACTATCCAATGAAATCAAACAGAGACGAGAACTATAAGAATATCTTTGCTCGCTAATTTTGGAAATAGATGCTAGTAATAGATGTTTAGATGGAATAACTGTTCGGCAATCAATATACGATATTTGTCTATATTTAAAAAATACATCGTTGTAGTTCGATTGATAAAACACCGAAATAATGGCATAACCCAGAGTTATAATGCCAACGAAACTCAATCCGGATTTAATCCGTTTTTTAGTAATTAATATTTCCGGTCGAGTAAAAACATAATAACTACTTAAAAGCAAAACGAGAATTATTACCCAAATATTCCAATACCAAGCATTCGTTAAATTAAATACCACGGTAATAAATTCAACGAAAATGACGACGAATCCGGCGAACAAGAGGCTGCCAAACGCTGCGACAATGGTATTCGAAACCATAACCGCAATGAATAAGCCACTTACATAGAGTAACGCCAGCGCTAACAGTACATCGTTGTGGTCGGTAACCGAAAAATTAAAGATATCGGTTAACGCCATCGGATGCGGAGTAAGCTGCGAAATACAATAGACACCAAATCCTGAACCGAACGTTAAAATAAGAACCAAGACGAACCCGAAACTCGCTTTAGCAATCCAGATTTGCGACCGAGATAACGGCTGGGTAAGGAGAAACGGCATGGTTTTATGCCCAAATTCAGTCGAAAACAGGTTGGCAGTGATAATGGTGATAAATAACGGGATGAAAAGGAAAACAATTTTGACATCGTTCACTCCCGGATTAAACTCCCGGTTGATCTGCATCAGGTACGTTAATAAACAAATAGCACCAATCGCTATCATCACAATCGGCCAATTCTCCCGCCATTCTTTCCAAATAAGAGATTTAAACATAATTTTAGGCCGCAGATTTGCGCTGAGTATCGCAGATTAAAAATTAAAACATCGGCTTCTATGCAATCCCAGCGTTTATCTACGTTCTTCTCTTTCTTATTTAACCATTTAACTATTTAACTTATTTAACTTGTTTTTATGGAAATAGTTGCTTTCGCTCTTTACCATCAATATGGATGGAATATACGACCATTTTCGGCTGCGTGGCATCAGCCTCCTTTAATGCAACGGTATATGCCATTGTTACATCATTGACCCAGATAAGGTCGGTATATAGCGTCGGATCAATCAATATCATTTGTTGAGACCCTTTATATCTTGATGTAGGAACTGAAATCCGGTCTTTAAACCCAGGACTCGAAATAAACCAGCTTTTTTCGGATTGCATATCATAGATAGTAGTCGCCGCTTCTTCAGGTAATTCCGCTACCTTTTGTTTTCCGATGAATACGATATATCTTCCATCTGGTGACCAAACCGGATTTAAGGAAACGATATCAGCCACTTGTTTTAAACCTGCATTTTCCTGTAACGGTAATATCCATAAACTATGCTGAGCTGATGAAATAGTATAAGCATAATTACGCGGGTTCGTATGAGAGTTGTATATACTAGTATGCATAGCATAGTATTCGTCAGTATTGACAAATGCCAGATGTCGACTATCCGGTGACCAGAATAATTTCCCGAATCGATTGCTGGCTATTACCGAGATAAGGTTTCCGGTTTCCAGATTCTTAAGCATAATCGGGATATGCCAATCCGGATATTTCCTGGTTACGTCAGAAAACGCCTGCCATTTGCCGTCAGGTGAACTGCATGGACTTTGGTTTGACCCGGTATGGTAATGCTTATCGATTACCGTTCCATCTATTCGGATATGATAGCAAGCGCCAAGACTAATTCCTTCATTCGTTTGCGGTGGATAACCGATATAGAGAGAATGATTATCTGCAAACCAGGATTTCAGATACCAGCCATTATTATCCTTTTCCGGTAAGAGGATTACTTTTTCGATAGAAGTCTTTAAATTGAATATACATAGCTGATCTTCGGATTTAGTTTTCTTATTGTTCCGGAAAACGGTTTTCCGATATGCAAGTTTGGTTCCATCCGGCGACCAGATTAGCGCCGGATTGCCTTGAACGATATCATGCCCAAACCCCATATCTTTGGTTGGTAAAGCCCGTTTATGAGAACCATCAGGATTCATCAGCCAAATACGCGTTTGTCGGTCAGCTCTGCGCCAGCCGAAATAACTCCGGTCAGAAACGAATGCTATCTGAGACTGGTTAAGCGATTTCGAGCTCTTATCTACTCCTAAAGGAATCAATTTAACCGGGGATAAAATCGGATTGTCGCACCCTCTACCAGTTATACATAGTTTTGGAGCAGTTGTCCATATTCTGGATTCCCCAGCTTCTTCTTGAACTGAAAAAAGAATTTGCTGTTCATCTACATCCACTCCGATAAGAAAAATATTATGAATATCTCTCTGATGGAAACTGACTACTCCTATTCTATAAGGAATTAAGCTTATGAGAAATAGTATTATCGATATTGGAATAACGCAATATAGCCATAGATAACGAGCCGGTTTATCCCAATAATCCGCACGACAGAAAATCAGATGTGATGCCACAAAACATATTACCGATGCCGGTAAAAATAACCGCATTGCATCTTGCCAATTAAACTGCCAACAGTAAACTCCTCCAACAAACCCCAATCCCAGAAAAAGTGTGAAAGTACCGGTGCATCCAGCCAGAATGGTTACTGCCGTGTTATCAAGAAACACACTAAATAACATCGTTAATGCATACATCATTAAAATTAAATATAAAGAATAGGGTAAATATGGAGTAAATTGGGTTGGAGTTCCGGTTCCCGATTGGATAGAATACAGATCTTGTGTGAATGCTAAAGAAGAACCGGTCAATCGATGGATGACCATAATTGCAATGTAAACTAAGCCAATAAAAATCAGCCCGAAAATGGTTTTGGTCAGCCAAATCCTGGTGCGGGAAAGCGGTTGGATAAACAAGAACGCCATAGTTTTTTTGCCTTTTTCATCGGCAAAAGAGGTGGCGACTATCCCACAAGCGAGAATACTACATAGAATATAATACCCAAAAACCCGGATGCTTCCTTCAGCAACCCACCAATCATTCGGTCCTGGATAGCCATATCTATAGCTGCCATATTGTAGCCAAATCCCTAACCAGGTTACACCAATCCAGCCGAGAAACAGGAGGAGCGTGCCATAGATTGCCCCGCGATTCAACCGCCATTCTTTCCAGAATAAAGATTGCAGCATGATTTACCTCAATATAAATCGTTATTATTTCGCTAAATCTCTTTTAACAAAGAGATAGTATGCCAAACGAAAGCAGGTATAACAGAATAGCAGATAGCCGGCTATCCAGAATATAGCAATAACAATAAATCCAAACTCATTCAAGTAGCGATAATTCTCCAACCATTCATCTTTAGAAAATATGAATATGATTAGACCAAAGAAGACTGATAATATCGAATAAAAACCCATGGGTAATACCAAACCAAGAAACATACTTAACCCAGATTTCTTTAAGAGCATACCCATAAATACCGTAGCGAAGAAAAAGGGTAACGCTGAAATAAAAGTAAAAGTAACTAATAATAGATATC
>JBHGBB010000002.1:0-52234 GCA_041946755.1 bacterium
ATTCATTTACCGCCGATTTAGTCGCAGTCCGATTCAGTCTTTGGGAAGCGATCAACGGTAAACTCGGATTCGCTAATATCCAACTGATTAAACCGAAAATAATCCTTTATACCGAAACTTTTCAAAAATCAACGACCGAGCTTGCACCTCGGCTTAAACCGCGATTCACCCTCAATTGGTTCCAAATCGAAGATGCGACTTTTGAACTCCATCATCAAAATAAAATATATCCATTCTCAGCCATGGATTTAGCCGGAAGTTTGAATTACGATGGGGACATCCCCCGTCTTCAGTTGGGCATCCGGAAATGCTCCGGGATATTCTCGGGATTCATAATCAAAGAGCTTCGAGGCTCGCTCCGCATCGATAATAAACAAATCGAATTGAAAAACCTGCGAATTACCGGCAATAATATTCAGCTTATCGCTGAAGGCAATGTCACCGGATATCAATTGTATAATCCCTCTATAAATATCAAGGTAAGCTCATCAAAACTGCCGATCCAGAAATTACTGGAATTATACCCAACGGCTATCAATTTCCCGTTAACCGGTACTGCAAGATTACAAGCAGAAATTCATGGACCGCTAAATGAACTTACCGGTTCCGGCGAATTGATGATTCCGGAAGGCAAATTGGGAACCATACCCTATACCGGATTATTAACCAGCTTTACTGCTACTACCGGCACCATAAAACTCAATCAAGGAAAGGCTACGATCTTCGGCGGACAAATTTCCGCTGCCGGAGAGATGAATATTTCGCAGTTATCGAATCCGATCATCTCCGAACTGCAAGTTAAGCCCGAAGTTCCACCGACACCATCGAGTTCAAACCGAGATACTACCAAGAAACCTGAACCAGCCGCATCGAAATCAGCCGCAAAACGAAGTATCAGTTCTCAAACAACTGAACAGAAAATACCGATATCTGATTCTCCGAAACTCAAATTTAAATTTATGATAACGGCAGAGAATGTAGCGGTAGATAAATTCCCGAATGCTGCGAATCTGGTTGCCGGAACTATTTCGGGGAATATCCAACTTGCCGGAATTTTGAATAATCCGGAGTCCTGGTCCGGCTCCGGGAAAATGCAATGGTCGAATGGCAAATATCAATCGGTACCGATTACTATCGCTCGGAGTGAAATTGGGATTGATAAAGGAATTCTATCGATTCAGAACCTACAACTCGAAAATCAGGATATGCAAGCTACCGGTACCGGATTCATTCGATTGCCTTCTACCGACTCCCATCTCCAATTTACCTTGGTGGCACATCGGTTCGATTCAATTAATAGTATTCTATTTACCGCTCATGAAACAGAACCCAAAACCACCCCGGCACCAATATTATCCGGCTCTGGTACTGCTGAAATTGTTCTTGACGGTCCGATTCGAGATCCGCATTGGTCCGGTAAATTCTCGGTTACTAATGGAACCTTTGCCTCGTTGCGATTCGCAGTATTGCAAGGCCAAATCGTTTCGCCATCAGCAGATAAAACCGTTACCCAATCAAGTGATTTGACCCTTCACTGGGAAAACCTGCAATGGGGAGAAGGATGGAATTTAAATGGCGATGCAAAACTCCGAGTTTATGCTCAACAAAAGAAAGCGCAACTTATTTCCGCTACATTTACCAGCGGTAAGTCGGTTATCGCTACTGCCGGAGACCTGGATTTCGCTGCGAAACGGTTCCAGCTAACTTATTCCGGGAAAAATCTGGTCTTAGCCGATTTCCCGCAACTACAAAAAGCGATACCCAATCTATCGGCAACCCTGGATTTAGAGGGAACGATTTCCGGATTGTTTAGCGCCCCGGTGATTAATGGACGAATGGCAACCAGTTCACTAACGGCAAATAAATCTCGCCCAAAATCAGAATTACCGAAATTAACCGGTACTTTCGCGTATACCGGAACACTACGCCAGACCCAGATCTATGTTAGTGGCGCTGGATTTCAGGTTCAAGGAATGATCCAAGTTGCAGATATAGAACCAACCATACAACTCCAGGTTGCTGCTCAATCAGGCAACCTAAATCTTATCACTGCCGCTATGGGTTTGCCGAATACTTTCGAATCCGGTACTATAACCGGTGCGGCTACCGTCTCAGGGAAAATATCGAATCTTGCGGCTACCGGTAATTTCTCGCAAATAGAAATTATTACTCCGGAATCGACCAATAAAACCATTTTGGTTAATGGCACCTATACAAGTAAAATCACTAAGAAATCTGGGATTCTTCAGATATCGACTGGAGCATTGCGTTCTTCAACGCTTAACCAAACCAAGACGAAAAATGGTAAATCTACCGGTGAAAATCAGCTGTTCGGGCTGGATGCTATTAAAGGAGACTGGAACTGGAATGAATCTGGACAGTTTACGGGAAATATTTATGCGAATAAAGGAATCATTGGGTCGATACCATTAACCAATTTCACAGCAACTGGAAAATTTCAATCCGGAATATTTGAGGTTACCGATTGCCGGTTTGCCACTGGTAATGGTACCTTAGCTTTAAATGGTTCTGTGAATTGGAATCAAAAACCGTTTACCTACCAACTTACCTCTCGAGCGCAGAATATCCAGCTGCAACCGATTATTCGTGCAATAAAAGGATTGGAACAGTTTAACGATAATACCGGGATTTTAAACGCTATCCTGACCCTTAACGGCAAAGGAGATCAAACCACTTCATTCAATGGAAAAGGGAATCTTAGTTTAACCCAGATATCGTTTTTTAATCGGAACATCGATTCTCTCTCGGCTAATATAGAAATAGCGGGTGAATCGTTAAAAATAACCGAGGCCGAATTGAAAGGTAACAATACCATCGCTTCGCTGAGCGGCTGGATAGATAAAAATCAGAAACTAAATATTACCGCAAAAGGAAATACCGCCGATCTGAAATCATGGGTACCGCAAATGAAAGGAGCTGCCGGTTTCGATCTGAATTGGACCAATACTTTACAGAAACCGGTACTAACTTGTTATCTCGAATCGTCCAGCGGTGGATATGGCCGATTCGCTTGGGATAAAGCGCGGGTGACCGTCAAATTAACCGATAAATTTCTTGGTAGTATCGATTTTCGCGGTGAACGAATGCGGCTGGGAACACAACGATTCGATCTCGCAACCGCAATCCTAAAATTAGACGATCCGAATATCGAACTTACTAATTTTACCGCAACGCAAAAAGATGGCAGTTCTCAAGCTCAAGGGAAAGCTAATTTAAATACCGGGGATATCTCGATTACTCTGGATGGTAAAAAACTGGATTTTATGAATCTCCTTTTCGGCGGAACACAGGCACCGTGGTGGGAAACTGGAGAAGTTAATCTGCATGCAGAATTCAATGGCAACTATAAACAGCATTATGCGACCACCAAAATAGACCCCTTGCTGGTTGTCTCAAAACAAAAAATCAATGGAAATCCAAAATATACTTTGCGGAATCAACAGGCATTAATCGTCCAATGGAATAACGACCGGATTACCGTACCGAAAATCAAGGTTGCGGATAATACCGGTTCGTTTACTATCGGTGGAAATATCCAGTTGACTCCGGATTACCATATCAAATATTATGATATGGCGCTCGAGGGAAATAATGTTAGCTGGCCGGTTCTCCGTGGACTCGATGCGACCTATAATCCGCAATTAACCCTTCGTGGAGACACCACCAATATTAAATGGAGCGGCGATTTCCCAATCACAAAAGCGGAAATTAATGGTCCAATTCTATTCGCTCCAACTCCATCCAATATCCCGAAATTACCGGTAGTTCGACCGCCAGCTTATCCGGTTAATCTGGATTTAAAATTCCATGCTAATGAAAAATTACATTTGAAAACTCCTATGGTGGATGTTGACGGTCTGGGCTGGATTAAGCTTGAAGGATTGGCGAATGAACCTAAAATCAGTTATGAATTCCGGGCAGTAAGCGGCTCCGTCTTATTCCGGGGATATAAATTCCAAATTACCAAAGCAGATGCGAAACCGCGCGAATCGAATAGCTTCAATCCGGTAATGGACCTATTTGCGCAAAAAAAGATTCGATTTACCGATGTATATCTGCGATTCTATGGTACCCTTCAGAACTATGAAATTACCTTAACTTCCGATCCACCAATGGAACAGTCGGATATTATGGCATTATTAGCCACCGGGAAGACCACTGAAGAATTGCGGAATGCCACCGCTGCGGGAAGTGAGAAATTCGCTTACGGACTCGCTGCCGGGTATGTTGGTGAAGAATTGATAAATACCATTGGCGTGCCGATTTTTAAAACTATTGGACTCGACCGTATCGGAGTCGATTATGACAACACTATCAATCCTACTGAACCGCGAGTAAAAATCGAGAAAGATATTACCAAACGAGTTACTGCATCATACTCTATGGGATTAACCAAGTCTGCCGACCCGCAAGCGAAATTGGAATTGGGGCTGGGTAGAAATCTATCGTTAATCGGCTCTGTTGGTACCAATTCGCTGACTCAAGAAGCAACCGGTGCAGTAGATTTAGAATTACGGTTTCGAACGAAATAAATGGGTTAACCATGAAGTTTATCGCTGATGCGATGTTAGGCCGATTAGCCCGATGGCTAAGAATAATCGGATATGATACTGCATATCTTAAACATACTCCAGATAGTGTTATTGTCGCCGCATCGATTCGGGAAAACCGGATTATTTTGACTCGTGACCGCCATTTTGAAAAAATCAAAGCAGCGAAAAACCGGCTGATTATTTCCAGCACCAAGGTGGCAGACCAATTTCGGGAAGTAGTAACCGAATTCCAACTGGATATAAAGGAGAATCTTTTTACCCGGTGTTCGGAATGTAATACACCGCTGATTCCGGTAGAGAAAGCCAAAATTATTGCTGATATACCCAGCTATGTTGCCCGAACCCAGCATCAGTTTAGTCAATGCCCGACTTGCAACCGCATCTATTGGGCTGGTACTCATATGGAATTGATCCAAAAAAAGATTCAAAATATGTTACATGAATAACCTAAAATTCCCCTTCTTAATTCTGCTGGGGTTAATCATACTCATCCCCCAATTCATTTTCCCTTGGGCAGAGGATTCGTATCTCATTCCGAAATTTGCGCTACTCAACTTCGGGATTGCACTGAGTATCTATATCTTATTCATTCAAAGCAACCTATCTGATTTCCAGAAATTATTTAAGCCTAAATCAATAACTATCTACTTACTACTAATTTATTTACTATTAAATGTTATTTCTTTATTTTATGCCTCCAGTTTTCCTATGGCCATAAAAGAAATCGGTAAATGGCTCTTTTTAATCCTATTATATTTCATATTTATTAAGGTAATCCGTGATATCAAACGACTTCAATTATTGTTATATGCATTACTATTTACCGGATTAATTACCGCAATCTGGGTTATCCTCCAGGATTACCATTTCTCTTGGTTCAGAGTTTTACCGCGATTACCGGATTGGCGCGGATATTTAGTTGCTGGATTAGGAAATTCCGATTATGTCGCCGGATTCCTGGTATCGATATTCCCGATAGGATTGGTTCAGTATGCCACAACTACTGAATGGAAATCCAAGTTATTTCTCCTTATTGCCCTGGCATTAATCTATGCTGCATTAATCGTTACTTTTTCAGTCGGCTCCAACGCCGGATTAATTCTCGGTATGATTCTGGTTCTCGGCCATATGGTTTATTACCGGAAACAGCAAGGTTGGTTTCCGGATTATCGTCGCTGGGTTTGGTTGCTACTCATTCTAGCGGCGATTACTGCATTTTATATTCTCCCCATACCGTTTAATGGTCGCGGGGAATCGATATTTAGTCAAGCGTTCGCTTCCAACCGCTGGAAAGAAGGGGGGAATACCCGGCTGGTTATCTGGGCGAATACCTGGGAGATGATTAAATCGCATCCAATTTTAGGTGCCGGTGCCGGAAATTTCACTTATCGGTATCTCGACTATATATCTCCGATTGTTCTGAACCATCCGAACATGCAACCTTATGCCGGAGAATATACCAATGCTGCGCATAACGAAATTCTCCATACCTGGGCGGAACTCGGGATTCCGGGAGTTATCATATTGCTTTTAGTAATAGCTTGTTTTTATTTTTCTGCATTTAAACTATTAATATCCAAATCCGCAATCCGCAATCATCAATCCGAAATAGAAGTAAGTATGCTTGGTGCTACCGGCGGATTTACCGCTATGGCGATATATGGGTTAATGAGTTATCCACTCCATCTACCAATGACTACAACTTTATTTATCTTCTATTTAGCAGTACCGCAAATACTCAATAATCTGATGCATAAATCCGAGATTTGCAATCTGCCATTCGACTCCGCTCAGGATAAACAACCCGCAATAGCAACGGCTTCCAAATCTCTTAGCTACTCTATTCTAGCATCGGTTTTATTTATCCTTTTATCCTATTGGGCGATTCGCCCTTTAATATCAGATACTTATTTTAGAATCGGGAAAGAAGCGGTGAAAGATAATAATGAACCTGCGGCTATAAATTCCCTTACGCTTGCTACCCAATGGGATAGCCATTCGGATGCATATTATCATCTCGGAGAACTCTATCTACGCGGGAAAACTTATGGTGGAAGAATATCGGCTGCAATTGATCAGTTCGAAATGGCGCGAAAACAGCGAAATGATAAATTTCTGCTTTATGAACTCGGAGTGGCCTATATTCTTGCGGAACGGTTCCAAGATGCGTTAACCTGCTTTAAACCGTTAACCCAACGGCAGCCAAATAATCCGATGTATTGGGATCGGTTATCATATATCTATTTGAAACTCGGAAATATAGCATTATCGAATCAAGCACATCTCAAAGCAGAAGTATTAAAACAGAATTTCTAGTAATATAGCTGTTGCTCAATTCGATAATTTACCGGATAATATTTTGTTGTATCAACAGCTCGATATTTGTTGAGGAGGATATCTTCATGTTTCTCACCAGTTTAGTATTAGCGGTCAGTCTTATCAGCGCTAATACTACTATTCAATCCGGAGGGCAACCGAATACTATGGCAACGAAACCTGAGCAACCACAACCGCGATTAATTATCCGATGCGATGATGTCGGATTATGTCATGGAGTCAATATGGCATTTAAACGGATCGCTGAACAAGGGATGGTTACCGCCGCCTCGGTAATGGTTACCGCTCCCTGGATAGATGAAGCAGTAGCAATTCTAAAACAGCATCCGGAAATAAGTGTTGGTGTGCATTTAAATTTTAATAGCGAATGGGTCGAATATAAATGGGGACCGGTAACTGCATATGACCAGGTACCAAGTTTGGTCGATGAATTCGGGAAATTCTATGGCATGCGAAAAGAACTGATGGCACATCGGCCGAAAGTAGCAGAAATGGCGAAAGAAATGCGAGCCCAGATCGAGTTTGCCAAACGGAAAGGACTAAATATCTCATATATTGATAACCATATGGGCACCGCTATCTCTACTCTCGAATTCCAGCAGGAAATGGAGAAACTGGCGAAAGAATATCAGATCGGTATCTCCCGCTATTTTGATGAACTTGATAATGGTTTGGTATATTCTGTTCCTCCAGAACAGAAGTTGGATGAAGGGATTAAAATTATTGATAGTATGACTACTTCCGGAACCTATCTTTTAGTTTGCCATGTCGGCACCGATACTCCAGAAATGCAGGCGATGACCGATGTTCATTCATTCGGATTAAAACAGATGTCGAAACATCGGCAGGCAGAAGCCGATGTTCTCTGCAGTCCGAAATTCAAGCAGGAAATTGAAAAGAAAGGAATTAAATTAATCGGATACAATACTCTGGTTGCTGAAGGATTGGATAAAATGAAACGACCGTTTACTTCCGATACCTATGAAACGGTCATGAATGATACCACCATACGGCCGGTGAAATAGATACCGGTATTGGTTATGAGTCTGACAACAAATAACTGAAAACCAATTTCTATTATATTAAATGCAACCATTAAGCCGGTTCATTCGTCTTTAATTATAATCCTATATTCTATTTACTATTATTATTTATGCTTATTTCAGCGCTTAATCTCCATAAAACGTATACCTTTGACCATACCGATGTTCTAGCATTGCGGGGAGTTAATGTCCAAGTCGAACCGGGCGAGTTTATCGCCATAATGGGCCCTTCCGGCAGCGGGAAATCGACTCTGATGCATATTCTTGGTTGTTTAGATAAACCTTCCCAAGGAGAATATAAACTCGATGATGTGGTAGTCAGCCAGCTGGATGATAAAGAGTTATCCCGGGTGCGGAATACCCAAATCGGATTTGTGTTTCAGTTCCATAATTTATTACCGCAGCTAACGGTATTAGAGAATGTCGAGATGCCTCTGATTTATGCCGGAGCCGCGAAACGAAACCGGGTACAGAAAGCGAAAGAGTTATTAGAAGCGGTCGGGCTCCCGCATCGGATGAACCATGTATCGACCAAACTTTCCGGCGGAGAAAGCCAGCGGGCAGCAATTGCCCGGGCACTGGCGAACGACCCGAAACTGATTCTAGCGGATGAACCGACTGGAAACCTGGATACCAAAACCGGGGAACAGATTATGGCGGTATTCCAGAAAGTAAATGAAATGGGGAGAACTATCGTTCTGGTTACCCATGAACATGATATTGCCCAGCATGCGAAACGAATTATCTTTGTTAAAGATGGACTTATCCAATTCGACCATCCGATACCGGAAAAAGACCGGATTATTATTAAAGACACGGTTAAATAAGTTAAATGAGATAGGTTTGAATTAAGAGATTCGGGATTCTAGGATTCTAACTCTAAAATCTATAATCTTAAATCTGAAATTTAACGTTTCTCCCTAGCTACCAGCTACTGATGCTTAAAACAGTTCCTGCCATAATCGGGGTTCAACAGCAGTTGGCCCTAGAGTATATTCCCAGACACCAAAACGATTACCTAAGTATAAAATAGGAAAATCATTATTATATTTATTGTTATATAATGTAAGTGTATAGTTATAATTGTAACCTAATCCCTGTAAATCTTGATTCATTTCATACCAAGAAATACCACCATCTGTACTTTTACAAACCCCATTATCAAATGTAATAATATAAATATTTAAATAATTATCAGGATCTATAATCATGAAAAAAACTGAGCAATACATATCTAATCCTTCTGTAAGGCGAATCCATGTTATTCCCCCATCGCTACTTCTGCAAACTCCACTATACGGGCCTGTACTCACTGAACCAGCATAAAGGTAAGAATTAATAGTATCGATTGCTAAACAGTAAACCTGATTATCGGACAATCCAGTCGTACACCAAGTTAAACCTGCATCAATACTTTTATATAATCCACTCCAAAGTGTACCGACATATATAGTTTCTGGAGATTCTGGATTAATCACCAACGAGGTGATATTGTATAATTTATTGGTAGTTGAAGCAGCATACCAGTTATTCCCCGCATCGATACTTTTATATACCCCTTCACCGGTCCCCGCATAAATAATATTTGAATTTGATGGATCTATTGCCATGGTGTTAATACCCACCTCCCCCATACCAGTAGTAATTTCAGTCCAAAATATTCCATAATCTGAGCTTTTAAATAAGCCACGGTTTGTCCCAACATAATATATAGCTGGATTCGTTTGATCAGTAATGATTGAATATATACATCGGCTTTCCATACCTTGCGATATCATACTCCAAGTGGTACCTTCATTGATGGTCTTGAATAAACCATATCCCGTACCAGCATATATTGTTTTTGTACTTTGTTCTGAAACTGATATGGCTCTAACCTGATAAGGTTGAATATTATTAAACGACCATTGCCATGTTGTTCCAGCATCATAGCTTTTATATATACCATCTATCGTACTTCTTAATCCACAATAGAATATCTCTGGATTGGTTGAATCAATTGTGAGTGAATGTTCAAAGGTTCTGAATCCGGTAGCAATCGATACCCATGTTAAACCACCATTGGTGCTCATATATAATCCATCAGAAGAACTAATCGAAACGCTTGCACCATATGCACCAGCATAAAGTATAAGTGGATTTTGAGGATGTATAGCCAAGCAACTTATATACATCTCTCCCATACCTGTTGTACATTGGAGCCATGTGCTTCCACCATCCATACTACGATATACTCCTTTGCCTAATGTACCAGCGTATAAAATATTATGATGGATAGGATCAATTGCAATATCAAAAACTTCTATAGCACCTAATCCAGTAGTAATGGCATTCCAAGTTGTTCCAGCATCAATACTTTTATTTATTCCATTAACGTAACCGGATGCTGCATAGAGGATATTTGAATCTGTTGAATCAATGATTAATTTATTGACCCACCCGCCTATATTACCTACCGATCTCCATGTCATACCTTCATTAGTACTTTTATATATATCTCCCAAATCTCCTCCTGCATAAACCGTTTGCGAATTGTTGGGATCAATAACCACTGAATAAATTACCCAAGCATATCCTGTTCCAGACATTACTAAACTCCAGTGGGAACCTCCATCAGTGCTTTTATAAATTCCACCTTCGCCGTTGTAATCGTGCTCTCCAAATCCTGCATAGAGAATTTGTGGATTAGAGGGATCAATTGCTAAAGAATAATTATATGAGTAATGACTGCTACAGTTTGACCAAATTGTGCCACTATCATAACTTTTATAAACTCCACTATAATAACCAATGCTATAAACAATCTTTGGATTAGTTGGATGGATGGTTATGTTGTAAATATAATCTGACAACGGAGCAATTCCAATTGGTCCTATCTGTGTCCAACATCTATCTCCGGCAAAAACAGAAACAGCTAACACAATAAATAATGGCATTGATAATAGTAAAACCTTTTTGTAATAATATTTGATATTGATTTTATGCATAAAAACCTCCCTAACACTTTACTCTTTTCCTATTATAATAGACACACGAAAAAGGCAAAATATTACATAATATTATGCTTAATTCAGTAATCGCAATAAAATCAATATTATATAAGGCTATTTTATTAATCTTTCTGTTGAATGCTATCTATTCACCCAAATTAACTATGCGGTGCGTTATTTAGCAATTTATGCCGAATTTAGATTAAACTGATTTGGGAGTGGAATCGAGCGTGAAAATTTCACGCTCGATTGCAATCCGAAACCGATTTTGGGCATAAATAGTTATCTTTCTTAGAGTTATCCGATTTCAAGGTGGTTTTGGGTTATAAGTCTTCAATTTCTATTCTTTTATGTTTTCTGATATGATATATGATTAAGTCAAGCCTTATTTAATTTGGATCTCTCATGTTATTCGATTATACCAGACGCACGGCTATCGATGACCGATACCGTACCCGGCAGGAAGACCAGCGCATCGGTTGGAACGACGATTATCAATCCAGAATCGATCGGATTCAACAGATTCTGGAGTTATATCCGATCCCATCAAATAGCCGGGTACTGGAACTCGGCTGCGGTGCGGGTAATATCGCATTATACCTAGCAGGACAAGGGTATCAGGCATATGGAATCGATTTAAGTGTAGCGGCTATCTCTTGGGCCGAAGAGAAAAAGCAAGAATTAAATGTATCGACTACCTTCTCGGTAGGTAATGTCGTTGAATTAACTGAATATACCAACGAATCTTTCGACCTCATAGTTGATGGGGACTGTCTCTGGATGATAATCGGTGCTGACCGGAAAGAATGTTTGGCTAATATCCATCGCATTCTGAAACCGGATGGGCTCCTGATCGCCAATGCGAAATTAATGAATGAAGAGATACAAACCCGATATTATATCAATCCGGATAATATTTTCGACCCGAAATTGCAGTGTTTAACGCAAGAAGGTATCCCCTACTATTATTTATCCCGGGAGAAAGAGTTTATCACTGAACTTACCCAAACCGGATTTAAGGTACTGGAAACGAAACTGTTTCCTCCGAAACATAACGAACATCCGCTGATCGTCGGCAGTTTATCCGCTGTTGTAAGGAAAAATATATAGCTACAAAGACGCATGGTTTTAATCTTAGCGACCTTTGCGGCTAGCTTTAATAGAGGAGTTTAATTATGGCACTGATTTTGTTCCAAGGAGATAGTATTACTGACGCTGGAAGGGATCGGAATCAATCCGAGTCGTTAGGATTCGGATATGCGCTCTTTACTGCCAGCTGGTTTCAAGCGCAGCATCCGGAGAAACCGGTTACTTTCCTCAACCGGGGAATTAGCGGTGACCGAATCAGGGATTTACAAGCCCGATGGACCAAAGACTGTCTGGAATTGAAACCGGATATTGTCTCGATCCTTATCGGAATCAATGATACCTGGCGAAGATATGACCAGAACGACCCGACTACCACGGAACAGTATGAAGCTGGATATCGGGATATCATAACCAAAACCCTGAAGTTGGGCACAAAGCTTATTTTATGCGAACCGTTTGTACTTCATATCTCTGAAGAGCGGATTCGGTATCGAGAAGATTTAAATCCAAAAATAGCTGTGGTTAATAAGCTTGCAATAGAATATCAAACAATCCTGATTCCATTAGATAAAATATTCCAAGAGGTTTCAAGGATTCGCCCACCATCGTTCTGGGCAGCTGATGGCGTTCATCCGACACCGGCAGGTCATGCATTAATCGCGCAGCATTGGCTGAAAGCAGTTAGCGAATTATTAGCATAACTAGTCGGTTTGACTTGACTAAAGACTTATTTAGCTGGATAATAAATCATCGGTCAATTTAATATACATTCATAGGGAGCACCCGATGTCAAACGAAATAACCCATCAACTCATTCGTGACCTATCGTTCGATATAACGTTCTTTTCGATTTTAATCTGGTCAGGTATCTTTCGTATTAAACTCTATTTAAAAAGCAGGTTAAACGGATATCTCTTATCCGGCATCGGATTTATGGTTATCGCACCTTATCCGCTACTTCAAACCTTCCAGGTTTTGGATAATCTCTATTATTATATCGCTTGGTTGGTAGGCTTAAGTTTATTTATTTTCGGTGCGGTTTTATTATCTACCAAAGAAAATGGAGGGTATAAATTCATTCAGGAGCATATGACCTATAATGGTTGGTATCACAAAGTTGATATTGCTAAACAAGATTTGCAAGGATATCCACCTACAAAAACCAGAATAGAAGGAATCCAGAATGGAATTCTCCTATTTTTGATACCATTAGGTATACTTATGTTACAAGGAGTTTCTTATTATATATATAAAGATTGGGCATTAGCCCTAATCCCCTATTTAATTTATTTTACTTTAATACCGGTTATATATCTTATATTCACCAATCGATATTTAAAAACGTAGCCAGAATATTAATCTCTGATCCAGAGAATAAAAAAAGCAGGCTTAAAGCCTGCTTTTTTTATTTAATATTTACACCTCGATTAAGACAAGGTATTTTTATCTTCTACTTTTTCTTCGATGTAGTTTTCGCATTCGGCTTCTCAACTGGTGCAATAGCAGGAGCAGTCAGCCATTCTCCACCTTTCTCGATATTTTCCGGAGTATATACCCGAGAATTTAGGGTTATCTCTTTAGGAATCTTATTCCCTTTCAATAACAAAATCGCATTATCAATCGCTTCTTTTCCACCGGTCGGATATTCGAAACAAGCCTGGATGATTCCTTGTTTGACATACGCCTGGCCTTCTTGCGCTAAGCCATCGATTCCAACGAAAATCATCCCTTTATCCCGGCCGGCAGCTTTTGCAGCCAAATAAGCGCCATGGGCGGCCGGATCGTTATGCCCATATACCAAATCGATTTTATCATATCGGGCTAATGCGGATTCCATCTCTTTCCGGGCATTCGGTTCCAGCCATTTCATATCAGCTTCAAAAACGACTTTGATCTGGCTCCCTTCGATACCTTTCAGAAACCCGCTATGCCGATCCTGACCGGGGGTACTGGTCATTAATCCTTTTAACTCGACCACATTCCCTTTCCCTTTAAGTTTTTTAGCAATCCATTTCCCGGCAGCTTCACCAATCTTTTTATTATCTGCACCGATAAAACTGGTATAATCGTTACCGACTACCCGGCGGTCGAGGACAATTACCGGAATTCTTGCCTGATACGCCTTCTGGATCGGGGGAGTTAACGGTGCCGCCTCTTTTGGACTCACAATCAGTAAATCTACTCCCTGATCGATAAACTCTTCGATATGCGCTCGTTGTTTTAAGGTATCATTTTGCGCATCTTTATAAATCACTTTAATCGAGTTAAGTTTATCTGCCGCGGTCTTGATATCGCTATTCATCTGGACTCGCCATGGTTCACCCAGATTACATTGGCTCATTCCGATAATCCAGGGATTAGCCGGAGTCCCTTTCCCTTTCGCCATCCCTGAAATCGGTAAGATTAGCACCATCGAAACCAGAATTAATGTCGTTATCCAGTATTTCAATTGGTATTCCTCCTTTCATCTACTATCTGATTCCCCAATTAACCATCTGGTTATTTTTAGGTCTGCCCTTGTCTACTGGTACGCCAGATATCGCCACCGCTAACGGTACCATTAGATGGATCATACGATCCTAAACTGCAATCTCCGTTCGGCGACCATGGGGACCGATCTAAATATGGCAACACTGAATATCCATCATAACTACTATCCCATTTGCCATTCGGACCTCGGGAACACAGTGCCCATAATGACGCATGCCATACGAGACCGAATGGTCCGGGCCCTTCGGAACCCGGATGATATATTTCCGCATATGCTTTACAATCTTTATCCCAAGTGTAGAGGTAATATCCGATACCTTGCTCTGCGGCAGCGCCACCTAGTCCCACAAACCGGAAGGGGTCTTGCGGCATTGAACTAATATAGGCAACTGGAGTGGTTAATACATCGAATCGATTTGATTCATAGGCATCGTCTCCAAAAACCCCATTCTGTTTATAGGTAGCAGTCGCTTGATAATGAATCGGATAACTGGATTGATCCACACAATACGATTCGATTGCCGTAGCAAGCGTTTTAAATTCTGCTTTTAATTTCGATACTTTAGATCGCGTTTGAGCGGCAAGAAAGTTTGGAATCGCAATCGCTGCAAGAATAGCTATAATCGCAACAACAATCAATAACTCGATGAGCGTGAATCCTGTTTTTACATTATTTTTTATTGGCATATATTTTCACCTCCCTTCATATGAATTATAGATTGATGATTGATGATTGCGAATTAATATCTACTATAATATTTTATATCAGATTTTAGACTTCATCATTTTTTTGTTCATAGATTGTAGTATTCCTCCGCCAAGGCTTCGGCGGATAAAATTGCTGACGGAGATTTGGCATTTGGATTTTGAAATTTGGTATTGTTACTTCTTCCTTCTCTGGAATAACACTGCCACGATAATAATCGTTCCGGTTAACATCAATCGGCTGGCTTCACCAACTGCATTGATACTTAATATCTTCTCCAAATATCCGATAGTTAAAGTACCAAGCAGGGTTAAGAAAATACTACCCCGACCACCCATCAGACTCGTACCGCCGATAACGGCAATCGCGATAGCCGTTAATTCATAGGAGGTACCGGCTTCCGGGTCACCTTGATATTCTTGCGCCGCCTGGCAAATCCCGGCTATTGCCGAAAACATACCGCTCATGCCATAGGCGAACAGTTTAGTCATCGCGACGGGGACCCCGGATAATCGGGCAGCTTCTTCATTACCCCCGATAGCATAAATATATCTCCCGATGCGGAATTTGGCAAGTATAATCCATGAAATAATTAAACAAATGATAAAAATTAAGGTTACTACCGCTAAATTACCTTCTAGAATCCGGGAATCGATAACCTTAAATATCTGGGGGTCGGGTTTATAAATAAAGGTTCCATCCGGTAGCTGGACTGCAGTTGCAACCTTCTTACCGGCAGAAATATATTTCGCTAATCCCCGGGCGAATACCATCATCGCTAAGGTCGCAATAAACGGCTGGATTTTGAATCGAGAGATGAAGCCACCGGAAGCAGCCCCGGATAATGCACCGACTGCCATACATACCGGAATCGCTAGCCAGGGATTCCAATCCCGATAGATACTTAATATCGAAAAGAGGACTGCACTTAATCCGAGGACACTGCCGACCGATAAATCTATCCCCGCAGTAATAATCACCAGGGTCATCCCGCAGGCTAGAATGCCATATACCGACGACTGCCGCAGCATATCTCGATGAGTCGACCATTTGAAGAATGCACCATCGCCATTAAAAATTATCCCTAAAATAAAGATGATCAGCAGGGATAGGATTACCCGGACTATCGGATATTGAAATATCTTTGAAAGAAAAGTAAGGGCTGCCTGCACAATCCGATTTTTGAGTATTCGCGATATTAATGACGGCTTCTTTTTTAGCATAGTTATTTAATTATTTAATAGGACGCAGATTTTATCTTCTTTCTGTTCTTGTTTCGATATTCGATATCCAAATTTGGTTTATAAACATCTTCGATCCAACTTTAGTTGAGGGTTAAGTAACTTTAGTTACTCTTAATAGCTAAAGCTATTATACCCTCAGTTAATCCGCCGCGGCGGATGGGTAGAATAAATGATTTTCTAGTATATTTTTCTTTGTTTTATTATAGTTTTTCCTTTTGTTTCGGATTTCGATATTCGGATTTCGGATTTGCTTTACGTTCTATTCTCCCATCGCAGCATGCAATATTTTCTCTTGGGTAACTTCGTCCCGATTAAACCGGGCAGTAACCTGCCCCCGATGGAGAACCAGTATTCGGTCGGATAACGCGATCAATTCCGGCATTTCGGAAGTTATCAAGATAATCGCATACCCTGATTCGGTCCATTGATTCATTAACTTATATATTTCATATTTCGCACCGACATCTATCCCCCGGGTCGGTTCGTCTAATAATAACACTTTCGGCTTGGTTTCAATCCATTTCGATAACGCTACTTTCTGCTGGTTACCCCCGGAGAGTTCCGCAACCGCAGTCGCGCTATTCGGAGATTTTATATCCAGTTCAGTCCGATATTTATCTCCCGCAGTTCGTTCCCACCGTTTTCTGAACCAATATCCGGGGGAATACTGCGGGATAGATGCCATAGTTACATTCTCAGCGATATTCATATCCAAGACTAACCCGGTAGTTTTCCGGTCGTTAGTTAACAAGGCTATCCCCAGATTAATCGAATGCCGGGGCGATTTTATTGAAATAGGCTCCCCATCTAGAAACAGAGTACCGGTAGGCAACGTTCCATAGCTGCCGAAAATACCGTTTAAGAGTTCACTAGCACCTGACCCCTGCAATCCAGCGATACCTAATATTTCCCCTTGATATACGGTAAAAGAGATATCATCGACGATCGGTCTTCTCCCTCGTTCATCGGGAATCGAAAAATGCTCGATCCGGAATCGCTCTTCTTTCCTGGTATCGTTCCGATATGGGAATTGGTCGCTGATTTCCCGGCCAACCATCCATTTAATCAACTCCTGCCGCGGTAACTCGGTTTTATTTGCGGTACCGACATACCGCCCATCTCTGAGAACTGTTATCCGGTCAGCGATACGATATATCTCTTCCATTTTATGGGTGATATAGATTATTGAACATCCATGCTGTTTTAAGGTTTCGATAGTCGCAAATAACCGTTCTACTTCCGGTTCGGTTAACGCGCTGGTCGGTTCGTCCATAACGATGATTTTCGCGGCGATGGATAAGGCTTTAGCAATTTCAATCATCTGCTGCATGGAAATCGGATACTCTTCAACCGGCTTTCGGATATCGAGTTCCAGCCCTAACCGATTTAAGATATCCTGCGCTTTGGATTTCTGCGATTTCCGGTCGATAGAACCGAACCGGGTAATGGTTTCCCGGCCGAGGAAGATATTATCTGCGACTTGCATTGAAGGGACTAACGATAATTCCTGATAGATAGCGGTAATCCCATGTTCCGCTGCATCTTGGGGAGAAGAGAACCGGACCGGCTGACCGGATAATTCGATGGTGCCTTTATATTCGGTATGGACGCCGCAGAGGATTTTTATCAGGGTACTTTTCCCAGCGCCATTCTCTCCGGCAAGAACATGGACTTCACCGGGATATAAATCGAACTGGACTTGGGATAATACTTCTGTTCGTCCAAAGGATTTACTGATATCCGTCATCCGGAGTAAGATAGGATTGGAGTTCATTTTCTGGTACTGAATTACATCTATTATATAACAACTGACTGGAATATGACGCTATCGATACGCAACTCCGATGAAATGGGCACTAGCGCCTAAGATTGATGGCTCTTCTTCAATCTTGGTTAAAAACTCCATCAATTTATTCCGCTGTACCGGGTCGTCCCATATCTCGCGAAAGTGCGCGGTGTTATAGGCGACACCTTCTACCGCTAAGAGACGGGTTTGGTTAAACTCAGCTTCGTTTATTTCAGTTTTGAGTTCTTCAGGTAGATGGAGATATGCAGAAGTGAAATAATAAGGGTTATCGGTCGGATTCCGATGCTGGCCTGTAGTTAAGTCGCCGGTGATTATCTCCCGAAATAGAGCGTCTTTAAACGTTCCATGAAACAGGCTATCGAGAAATGAAGCGAATCGAGATATCCCCGCCGCGAAAATAACTCCGCCGGGTTTAAGGATTCGATACGCTTCTTTTAACGCTAAAATCCGGTCTGACCGGTCAGTAAGATGGTATAACGGGCCGAGCAGCAGTACCGCATCGGCGATCCCGGAATCAAGATTAAGATGGCGCGCGTCACCCAAACTAATCGAGGCTAACTTGATACCGGACTGAACGGCATGAGTTTTCGCCTGCTCGATATGCGGTTCTACCGGATCGATGAGATGGACTTGGTATCCCTGGTTCGCTAGATGAAATGCATAAACCCCTGCGGCGCCTCCGATATCATAGATCACCGCCGGTGCGGGAGGTAAATTTCGCGCGAGAATAGATTGGGTCCGGAGCCGTTCTAACTCGCCTTCTCCGGTAAATAGCCGGTGCTGTTCATCGCTGTTCCGATAATAGGCATCGATTTCTTTGGATATTATAGTCATACTTCAGTTCCGTTCTTTTCTTAAGCGATATTTACTTCAATTCTTTTTCTTGATTGGTTTTGGGATAATCGATTCATAAATACCTTTTTTAATGATTACCATCGGATTCGGGTCGATGGTATTTTTCGGAAACGTAGTGAAACTTATTTCAATCTGGTCATAGGTCGCTTCAATCTGTTCCCAATCTCCATGCATTGAAGTACTGACCGAAAATCGGCCGGTATTCATGAGCACATAATCGACGGTAACATTGATACTTTTCGGTTCGGATTTGATTTTTTCCGCAATCAATACCGTAGATGAGATATTATAATTGCTATGCAACTGGATATTAGCTAAACTCATTCCCGAAGTATCGAGTTTCGGGCATTTGGTTTGGATAATCGATTCGGCAATAGCGATAAACGGCTGAACATCTAATTTCGCATCGAAACATTTCGATATCCCGGTATACTCACCCCGATATAGTATCTCGTTGGCTTGAACCAAAACCCCCAATAAAATAAGGATACTCAACCCAACTAAGATTAATCGCAATAACCGCATAATTGATTCCTCCTAAAATAATATCCTGGGTTAAGATCCAGGATGATTTTTACCGACGCCACCCCCGTTTTAAAATCGGGGCTATTCAAATTCTTATCTCTGCTCACATATAATAGCCCCTATCTTTAGATAGGGGATTCTCGTTGTATCCTCAAATCGGGCTTTAGCCCAATATAATCATTATTAGTCAATATTATGCGCAAGATAAACATGGCTTGTCAAGTGATCATTAATTATTATAAAGTTTTACTATCTCTGCTAATGATAAATCTATTTCAGTATATCCAGAATATATTTTGCATATCAGCATAAAATATGGTATGGTATAAGTCATAATTTGAATTGAATTAAGGAGGGAATAAGGTATGTCCGATTACGATGCCTGTCCTTATTGTGGACGAGAAGCAAAAGAGGCACTATCCAGCAACTGGTTCCCGTTATATCGCTGCAATGATTGCGATAAGCTTTTTTGCCATGACTGCGGTGGGTCGAATGAAGTATGCCCGAATTGCGGTAGTGAGGATACCCAAGAGAGTGTCCATCGGGTATATTACCAAGAATAAACGATTCTATGTTTTTCTACCCAACTTTAGTTTAGGGTTTTATAGTTTTAACTATCATAGATTGAAATGATAAAATCAGATAAACTAAAGTTTATAAACCGTAGACTGAAGTCTCGTAGAATACAACATTATCTCCACCAGATTCCCCAGATGATATTTTTAATAGCCGGCATTGCATTCGCAGCATTCGCTTAATTCGCGGTTATCAGTGTCTAAATATGTATGTTTCGAGAGACACTCTGGCAGATTTTCGGTAAGGTATACTTATTATTGGCAAGATTATTTATCGAATTATATAATTTTCCCTAAAAGTTGGTATGGGAATCAAATTGGCAGACTGACAATCTGATTTATAGGAACCAAAGCTAACCGCAAAGAGCGCTAAGTAGGCCCAAAGTACGCTAAGAAATTATTTGCGTTAGTTATTTTAGCTGGATATCTCTGCGAATTCAGTGATAGGTATCTTTCAGTGTCTTCAGTGGTTTATATAATTATTACCCTTAGCAGTCTCTGCGTAGTTCTCTCTATGCGTCCCCCGAAGGGATTCGGGGTAAACTCTGCGGTGAATGCTTTTCTCTTTCTATTTCTTTGATTGTGCAGTAAAATAATAATATAAATTATTTCATATAGCGATATATTTATCCTCGATTAGCATCGATTCGATATCCATACTCGTAGCTATTATTCCTCGATAGAATAAGGAACCCAGTCTGGTATAATTCAGGATACCGTAAAATATATCCAGTGTTATAAAAAGCTCGAATTCAACCGTATGAACGTTCAACTTCATTCCGAACCAAATTTCCGGAACCGGTTTTTCCTCTGTTATTTCGAGACGACGCGCGCCTGTAATCTCGCCTGTCCTTACTGCATGAGTAAAGGGACTGCGCATCTCGGTGCCGCGGAATTATCTACCCGGGAAGTTAAATCTTTAGTAATCGATCAGCTTAAACAATACTGTTCTCATCCGGCGATGGCATTTTCCGGCGGTGAATTCCTTTTGCGGCCGGATGCGCTGGATATCCTCTCTTATACCGCGAAACAAGGCATGTGGTCGTTTATTAATACCAATGCTACCATGCTGGATAAAACCAAAGTCCGGGAGATTAAACAGGCTACCGATAACAAGGTGATCTATGTTTTCTCTCTGAATTCGATTGAAGCGGATATCCATGCCTGGTCACGAAATGATAGCCTGAATACGGTAGTTAACGCTGCTAAATTATGTCAGAAAGAGAAAGTGAATTTCTTCTTTATCGTTACCCTCAGTAAGAAAAACATCCATACTTTAAAAAAGACTATCGGATTATTGAAAACGCTCGGTATCCCGGTATTACGGTCGCCATTTGTCCCGCGTGGTATGGGTCGGCAATATTCGGAATTGATTCTCTCTGCCGATGAGATGCGGGATATCGTGCATCCGATATTAAGAGAGTATGCATATAGTTATGTCAGTTATACCCCATTTTTCGCCGGGCCGGAATTTATCGATGCGAAACAGCATGAGCTTAATGTCGGGCTCGGTCAACTCGGCTGCCAGGCAGCGAAAGGGTTTATCGGGATCAATGCTGAAGGCGAAGTCGCCCCGTGTGTCCAACTACTGGATAGTGAAGTTAAATGCGGTAATATCCGGGAAACGCCCCTACTCGATATCCTGCACTATAACGAGATACTCAACCAACTCCGGTCCCGGGAGAAACTGAAAGGGAAATGTGGCATCTGCCGGTATAAACTATCTTGCGGCGGTTGCCGGGCAGTAGCCTATTACAAAACCGGGGATTATCTGGCCGCCGACCCGCAATGTTTCTTCGAGCCGGCGAATAGCGCTACCGTCTCCGATTATGAAGAGCTGCAGAATAAGAACACCACGAAATTTATCAAGTTTATCACCGCCCACGAACCATGGAGTCTGCTGTTTAAAAAATGAGAATACTATTAATCAAACCGCGCTGGTTCGAATTCAATGGGGTATATAAAATCCTCAATCGGATACGGTTCACTCCGTTACATCTAGGTATCTTGGCAGCATTATCCCCGGGCCATGAAGTCCGGGTAATCGATGCGGATTGGGACCCGATACCCTATCAAGACCAATTCGATTTGGTGGGGATAACGGTAACTACCTTCACTTCAACCCAAGCATATACCATCGCAGAACAATTTAAGCAGACCGGGGCGAAAGTGGTTATGGGCGGTGCCCATGCCAGCCTATTACCGGAAGAATGCCTGCAGTATGCGGATGCGGTGGTTATCGGAGAAGCCGAATATGTTTGGCCGGAGATCCTAAACGATGTTGCAACCGGTTCTCTAAAAAAAACCTATCAGAGTTCCCGGGTAGTCGATATGAACGATGTCCCATTCCCTAAACGGGAACTACTGCATGAACAGGATTGGGTCGCTTGCATTCAGGCGACACGCGGATGCCCGCATACATGCGCATATTGCTATCTTCCGAGTGTACCTTGGGCATCGTATCGGAAACGGGATATCGAGCTGGTGTATCAGGAGTTATCCCGGATGCGGCAGCAGGTGATATTCTTTGTCGATGATAATATGTTCGCTGATGAAGATTATGCGATAGCGTTATTCAACCGCATCGCGCCGTTAAAAAAGCTTATTACTATCCAAGCGCCGACCACGATCGCTAGAAACCCGAAATTAGTCGAAGCGATGGCGAACGCCGGATGTTTCTATCTCCAGATGGGGTTCCAGACGGTCAACCCCCGGTCATTAGAATGGGCGTCGATCAACCAGAACAAAGTCAGCGAATATAAAAAAACTATCTCGCTTTTACATCAATATAAGATGCTGATTACCGGTTTCTTTATGTTTGGATTCGATACCGATACCCCGGAAATATTCAAGCAGACCACCGATATGGTTAAAGAGATGGACCTCGATTATACTCATTTCTATATTTTAACCTTATATCCCGGGACTAAACTCTATACGAAATTCAAACAGGAGAACCGGGTGCTAGAAGATAAAGAGCGGACTTGTTATGGCTGGACGAAAGTGATGTTCAAACCGGCTTCGATGACCCCGGAACAGTTGGAACTAGGGGTGGCGAAAGCGAACGATGAAATCCATTGGCATTATGTTAAGAAACTGCCCCGGAAACTAGTAGCGCATACCGGATTAATGCTCCGGGAACCGAACTTATTACTATCAGTTCTCGGCGGTGTCCTCAGAAAATAACGCAATACCAACCTACCCTTTTAATCCAAACCGCGAATTAAACGAATTGATCGAATTTTATGGCTGGTTACTGTGATGTCATTACGAGCCAAGCGAAGCAATCTATGATTTTCTACCCAACTTTAGTTGAGGGTTAAATAGCTTTAGCTATCATTATAAAAAATAAAATTCTGATATACTAAAGTTTACCTCGTTAAAACCATTGTTTTAAACGGGGGTTATTAACCGTCCCGGTGTTCGGGATCTTCGATACGCTAAAGCCTCGTAGAAAAAATGGGATTGTTTCGTCGCGGGGCTCCTCGCAATGACAAGCCGGAATTAGTTTCTCCAGTTTTTCTCAGTGTCCTCAGTGGTTAATTTAAATATCAGTACCTACTTTTTTAGGTTGGGAGCGAATCGAGGATTTGCTGCATCTTATCCCGATACTGCTGGAACGCTTGTTTCCCTGACTGAGTTAAACTTAATAAGGTTCTGGGTTTTTTATCCTGGAACTCTTTTTCTACTTTAATATATCCTGCCTGCTCTAATTTGCTGATATGGGAAGATAGGTTACCTTGAGTTAAACCGGTCTGCCGCATCAGAAAGAGATAATCGCTTTTATCGACGACAGAGAGATACGCCAGAATCAATAACCGGGCCGGTTCATGGATTATCCGGTCGATATCTACTACCGATTGCAATGCTTCATTTCCAGGGTCATTCATTAACCGATTCTCCTTCCTTAACCGGTCTAGGATATTTATAGATAAACCGAACCAGTTTGATTAACCCATAGAGTAAGAATACCCCACTCATAATATACCAATAGATAGCGATACCGAGCATACTATTCGGAAATTTGAATAATGATATTATCAGTCCGCTAAGTACTGAGATGAGTGCTAATAGATAATACATTTTAATCCCGGATTTTTTTACCATATCCTGAAACCAGAATACCAGTAATATCCCGAAAAATGCGGGTGTCCATTGCAAAATAGCATGAAGAAACCCTGCGGTTCTCCATATCAATAGCGCTATTGCCGCAAGTAACGGGAAGAAGGCTATTGGGAACACCACCGCATACAGAAAACTGGGCGGGATGATTATCTTCTTCTCGACATATCCTATCCGGGGGTAGGTGAACCGTTCCCGAATGAATTTATAACTGAATATAAATATCGGGATGAAAACGATAAAAAGGCTTATTTTCGATGAAGGTCGTATCGATAATCCTAAATAGTTATAGAGCATTAAACAAACACTGGCATAAAACGGATAAAATATGCCGAGATATAATTCGGTTAATCCATCCTGTTCGATTTCGCGATATACCTTTTGTTCGATATGTTTCACATCCAACCTGGGTGACATATATATGCTCCTCTACAAAAATCTGAGTGGTTTACGGTTTACTACTGATATAACTGCCAGTTATCAACATTGGTTACCTGCACTGCAAACTGGGTTAATGCTTTTATACAGCAATTGGCATTATAGGTTTGACCAATATCGTCAGTCCAAGAACTACCGGTTGCGCTGATATAACTTTCTCCCGGATGCGCAGCGGCTTTACTGCTATATCCCGATATTGGGTATTCGATTGGAATCGGATAATTCAATCCAGGAGTAGTATACTTAATCACTACCGAGAATTTGGTGCCGGGAGATACCGATACCGGGGTATCCAGCGATATAGTATGGTATCCGGCAATCGGGATAGTTCCGGATTTCGAACTGGCAAGGGTTCCGCTGCTAGGTCCGGAATTCGCTACGGTATAAACATATAGTTCATAACTAGTATTGGGAGATAACGCATAGGTGCTTACGGCGATGATGGTATCCGTTGCAACCGCGGTAAATATATTCGCTCCCCAACCGATATTAGTTCCATATCCGGAATAGTTTACCAAGCCGAATGGATCATATTGATATATTCTACCAAACGTAGTTGTTGGTGAAGCGTATCGGAATTGGATATTAGAGTAAAGGGTCCGGCCTAGTACTGTATCGTAATATGAGATATAGAAATACCCATTTTCTGCCCAACTGGTTCCCCAGCTGTTTTTAATGATGAACGCGCCCGGTCCCGGTGGCGTGGTATTAAACCGGCTAGCGGGAAAATTATCGTCCCAACCAACGATGGTTATCAAATGGTTGGTCGAAGTAGCGATATTATAGTAATAAGCATAGGTGGTAGAATTATAATATGGCCCTGAATAGAAACTACCGAGGTCATGATAGTACGCGCTGCATACCCCGCCATTAAGCATTATGGCGGTTTTAATATTATCATTATCAGTTGCATTCGCTCTATCAGGTAAGAAATCGATATCAGTCACCTGTTTTTGGATTGGTTTATCCATCGGAGATAAACCATTATTCCAAACATAAGGGTCATCAGATTCGAGAATCGGGCCTGACCATCGGGCTAAATAGGCTACCACCATTAAATGGCTACCGCCATCAAGATACCCCCGGTCGAATCCTTCAGAATACATTGAATAAGTAGTACTACATAGATTTTTAACATTCTGTTCCGAGAAATCCCAGGTTTCTGCCGGTAATAAATTCGATTCGAATGAACCATAACTCCCATGTGCCCAACAGCTGCCAGCGCCACCCTGATCCCGGACTGCGGTGACTTTACCGGTACTCCGTAAATCATAATATGAAGGAAGTGTTATCACGTTATTTTGTGAGTATACTTTCATCCCTTTCATATACGATACATCTACCGGTGCTGGAATTAGTCCGAGCCTATATCCTTCCGGAGTAATGAACGATTGTTGTTTCCCGGATTTCAGAGTCTCGAGATATTGAATAAACTCAGGATTGAGCGGACCGAATTTAGCCAACTTTTCTTGTCCGGCATATCCTGCGATAGCCAATATAGCGGTTATTAACGATATACTGATTAATCCTATTTTAATATTTATCTTCATAGAATTCTCTCCTAGAGTTAGTTATTCGACCTAATTGCATCAAATTAACCGCTAATTTCCCGAAATATTGTATGACAATTATATTTATAATGTAGCATTTCCGGATTCATTCATTGGTTTCGCGGGTCTGGGATATTTATAGATAAATCGAATCAGTTTAACTAATCCATAGAAGAAAAAAAGCCCACCCATGATATACCAGAAGAAAATTATTCCTAATATATTATAGGTAAACTTGATGATTGATAGAACCAAACCGCTGATAACTGAGATAATTGCAAATAGAGAATATAATTTATTCCCGGATTTATACATTTTATCCTGGAAATATAATACCAATAACAATCCAAAAAATACCGGTGACCACCTGAGACACATCTCGATTATCCAGATATTTACCCCATGCCGATACATCAGATTGATTAGGGTTGGATAGACTGCCACCGGGATAACGAATAAGAATATATAACTCCAACTTAGTTTTCCTTCTTGATCAGCATAACCAATTCGGGGATAAGTAAAATGCTCTCGAATGTATTTAAAGCTAAAAATAAAAATGAGCAATAGTAGTGAGGCAATAAATCCTATGGTATAACTATATGACGGTTGATTGACCCCTGCATTAATACGTATACTGGCAAAGCATATAAAAAATATTCCGATAAACAGTTCCGATAAACCATCCTGATTTATTTCCCGATATACCTTCTGTTTCAGCGCTTTTAAATCGATTTGAGAATGCATATTCTCTCTCCCAGAAAGACATTGTATTATAGTCTAGTTTGTAATACAGTATATATTGTATGACAGTGTATATGAGCTTGTCAAGTAAAAAATGCTGAATTATTAGAAGGTATTTATTTAATTTATTCTGGGAAAGAATTTCTATATAACTATAATAATATCAATATTTTTAATATATAGAGACCGGTGATTTGATTTTAAGGTTTCTCTACGTACTCTGCGAAAGTTTTATCTCTGCGCCCTCTGCGGTTAGCTTTTTTAATGTTTGCAGTCGTAGTAGAACTTGTTCGCTGCATCCTGGTTCTTCCCGCCTAACAGTTTAAATATCATGGTTGGATGCTTGAGCAGATACCAATCCCCTAACGATTCCCCTTTCCGGGAAGAAGCAATAATATGGGTTTTCCATAAGGTTTTGAATTGTTTCCCTTGCGTCTTACCATAGGATTTCAATCGTTTCGCGAAATCAAGGTCTTCTGAACTATAGAACCTTTCATCGAAACCATGAATCGCCTCGAAATCTTTTCGATAGCACCAGAATGAGCCGCCGGATATCCGATGATAGAGCATTACCAATCCTAAAGTGAAAAATAAGGCTATGGCCGAGATCAGGATACCGAACGATACCCGGTCGGTTTTCATATTAACTCCCCCGCCGATATATTTCCCGATCGATAACGCTTTCTCGATTTCGGTTAATAGATTCGGTGCCATCCAGCAATCCGCATCGATAGTAACGATGATTTCTCCGGTAGCGGTGGCAGCGGCAGTATTCCTGATTTTAGCCAGGTTTTTAGCGTCGGTATGAACGATTTTAGCGCCATAACTCCGGGCGATGTCTTCAGTTTTATCAGTGCAGCGGTTGATGCAAACGATGGTTTCTACTTCCCCGGGATAAGGAACGGAAGCGATTTTAATCGAATCGAGGCATTTAGGAATCAGTTTCTCTTCATTTCTAGCTGGGATGATAATAGAAAATTTCATGGTATAAAAATTAACCGCAGAGGACTCTGAGAAAAACTGGAGAACTCCGAGAAAATACCAACTTTCATTTTTTAGCTGTTAGTACTTAGTATTTGGTACTTGATACTTGGTACTTAGACACTTTCCCCTACTTATTGACGTATGGGAAAGGAAAAAGGTTTATTTTATACATTCTACTATTTTACAAAACTCATCTCGCTAGCGAAGTAAGACCGAACGAGATCGATCTCGTTCGGTGCAACCCCATATAAAATCGATTGCCAATTTGATTATTCGAATAGCTGCCAGGTAGACTTAATTTCCGTCGGGAAGGTTTCGTAGACTTCGAATTCCGGGAGTCGGGCATAATTATCTATCCCGCAGTTGGTGATATAGATCCGGATATATTGGAGTTGTTTCGGATTCGGATAGATGCAGTTAACCGAACTAAACTGCGGTGAATTATCGATAGTAAACTCGGTGGTCCAAGGGCCGGTTAATGATGAACCGGATTGAATTTCGAAATTCTTGAATGAATAGGTTATCGGCGTTTCAACCAACCCCGCCATCTGAACCCGATATCCGCTAATCGATCGGGATTGACCGAGATTAATCGCCAGCCAATGCGGGGGTGCGGTTCCGGCTGAACACCATTTGCTACCGCCACTGATAATCCCATCAAACGCGCTATTCCCCGCATACACCGAACTGAAATTGCTATCCGTCTGCCAGGCGGTACTTAATCCGGCAACATTGGTTCCGGCAGGAACTAACCGCGTCGGCTGAGTAGCAGTAATCGCGGCAAACTGGGTCGCCCGGGTATAATATATCGAACTCATCTGGGAATAGTCGGAGAAGAGGAACCGGTCGATTCCGAACCGGTTATCGCTATCGCCGATATCATAACTTTGCGCCTGGTATCCCCAATGCATAAACCCCCGGGATGCCCGGGTATCCAGCCATTTAATTATCTGGGTTTGGGTATTAACCGTTCGATTGCCATAGGTCGATTCAAACCCGAACTCTTCGATTACCAACGGTTTCCCTACCCGGGAATGGACCGTCCAATTCTGGGTCTGGTCATCCCCGTTATAACTATGGAAGGTTATAAAATCGAAATAGGGGCTGGTATAGAGAGTAGTTCCAGCGGTCTCCCCGATTTGGGTATGGTCGATACTTAAGAATCCGGTGGTCACCATATGAGTTGTATCAATGGATTTTATGGTAGACGCAACTGTCATCGCAAACTCGATAATATTATTCGGGGTTTTGATATCGGTCAGTTCATTGCCTAATTCCCAGGCGAAAATAGCATTATGATCTTTCAATTGGGTTACCGCTAACTGAACGAAAGGCAGATAATTGTTCCGATACCCGCTCGCAAACCAAACATCGTCGAGGAGTGTATATCCCCCCGGCTGGGTAGAATAATAGCTGAAATCGCCTAATGGGCAATATCCGGTATTATATACATCAGTTAAACAGATGATAGCTTTCAATCCTTTCGTTTCCATTTTATCGAGAACATTCTTTAAACGATTAACATTCTCCTGATGAGTGGTGTTTGATGCCGGGGCGAATATCCGAACCACTTTCCCGCCAAACGATTTAACCCCATCAAGATTCTCATCGATTTGCCCGGAAGTAGGATAGGTTAACGGATACCCATACCCATAATGGACCAACCCCCGGATATTCATACCGACAAACCGGTATGCGGTATTGTTCAGATAAAATTCAGTACCATAGGGTTTAACGACTTCAGATGAACTAGCATAGAGTAAAGAGGTTAGAAATAAGAGGAAAATAATACCGAGAATAATGAATTTATAGATATGCATATAGTAGAATATATATTATCTAATATTATACTGTGGAGTGCGGTAGTTCTACTACCGCTGTGTTTTTCATCTCGATAATATTACCTGTAACTGCATAGCGAGAGTAGAACTCTCGCATTCCAAAGCTAGCGTATTCCAAAGATGTGGATTGCGGTAGTTCTACTACCGCTGTATTTTTCAGTTCGATAATATTACCGATAACTGCATAGCGAGAGTAAAACTCTCGCACTTCACATCAAAAATCATCCTTAATCGATACTCTATCAGTTTTAAATGATACTACCGTACGATATAATCCCGAATCGGCATACAATTTAAACCAGTTCATTGAACACCATTGATAATTTTCCGCTATCGGAATAATACCATGTTTAACCGGATTGGTATGTACATAATGCAACCGAGCCAAATAACTTTTTTCGCTGGTTATACAGGTATCATAATATTGAAACCATATTTTCCGATGCGGGGTTTGGTCTTTCCGATTAACCGCTTTCGCGGTAAGTGAATGTACCGCTTGAATCAGTGAATGAAGCGAATCCACCTTCATCGGAGCTAAGGCAACGAAATGATAATGATTCTGCATAATTGCCCAAGCTTGTAATTCCCAGCCGAATTTAGTTGCTTGTTCAAACAAGGTATCCTGGACTAACGATAATCTCTCCGGAGTATTAAAAATCCGATCTTTCCGATAGGTACCAGCGGTAACGATATAGGTAGCATCCGGGATAAAACGATGCGATGGACTATGAGCCCAATCGGTTCTGGTATTCATAGAGTTATTATGTGGAGTGCGGTAGTTCTACTACCGCTGTGCCTTTCAGACGATTCATTTCTCGATAACAGTATATAACTGCATAGCGAGAGTAGAACTCTCGCACTCCAAAGTGTACGTACTCCAAAGAATGTGGACTGCGGTAGTTCTACTACCGCTGTGCCTTTCAGATGATTCGTTTCTCGACAACAATATATAACTGCATAGCGAGAGTAGAACTCTCGCACTCCAAAGCTCTAGCGAGCAAAAAATAGTTCGATTTTATTTCAACTTAAACTCGACCCGGGAATTACTTTCTTTCTCTTTCTTTTCCGGGGCCAGTTGTTTCGGTTCAGTTAAGAATAATCGTTCGGGTTTAACTTTAGTAGTAGCGATAATAAACTGTTGTACCGATTTCGCCCGGTCAGCAGCTAATTGTTTTAAATCGTCATCTGTAATAGTAATATGCTCCCGAATAAGTTTCTCCATTTCCGGTACCGGCTGGGATTTAATTAAACCGATAGCGTTCTTTTCTTTAGCAAATTTTTCTTTTTTGTAAACGATAGTGAGATACCGTTCATATTCTTTAGGGTCGATAACCACCTGGTCTACCGGCCGGTCAGATTCGCCTTGTTTAATCAGGTCTTGCAACTTTAGCGACTTCAATTTTCGGGAGAAAGTAAGTTCCCGTAACGCTTCCCGATCCTTATCCGGATCAACATATCCGGTAATTTCAAGCTGTAACGCCGGCCGTTTTACCAGCGCATCAACCAGTTTATTCATCTTCTGGATATTAGCATCGGTTATCTGATAACTTCCGGGATCGAACTCCAGATATGCGAACTCTTCCGCATTCCCACCGAGAATCGCGCCCAGTAAACTGAATGGCGAAGTCACCGCTTTCGTTAAAATATTAACAATTATCTTGATGATGATAGTGCCTACCCTAAACTTCGGATCGTCTAAACTGCCGGAAATCGGGAGGTCTAGATGGATTTCGCCGTTTAAATCTTTCAATAGCGCTACCCCGAGTTTAACCGGTAATTTCACCGCGTCCGGACTATCGACTTTATCCCCGAAATCGAACTGGTCCAGGAAAACCGTATTCTTCGAATCCAGTTTCCGTTTATCTACCAAACAATTCACATCCAGGAATAATTTCCCTTTTTTAACGGTATACCCGACATATTTCCCGGAAAACGGGGTTAATGAATTCATATCCAGATTTTTCATTCCGAGTTTTAAATCGATATATAAATTCTCGCGTAATGGGTTAATCTTCCCAGTAATAAGAATCGGGGCGGTATTATCGAGTTTCCCGGTTAAAGTAATATCTCCGACCGTGGTTTCTTCCGAAGTCAGCCCGGTAATCTGGCAGGTCATATTATCGAATGAGGTGATATATGCCGGAGTCATCGATTTATCCGCGAAATTAATCTTGCCGTTATTTAAAGTAATCCGGTCGATTTTAATCAGTTTACTCGCCGGTTGTTCAGTTGGTTTAGTAGTATTGACAGCAGTAGTTAGTGTGGTTTCATTGGAAACAATAATATCCGATAAATTAATGGTACTATCCGCATTAATCATTAAATTGGTATAGAACTCAGTCAACCCGATTTCCTGGATATGGATATTCATCGGCTCAGAAGTAACGGAGATCCCATCTATATCAAACGAATTCCATTTTAAGAAATCCGCGCCAGTCGATTTCTCTTTAGAAACAAACTCCGCTACCTTCGCCTGGCCGGTATAAGTTATTACCGGCGTTCCGGTCTGATTAGTATGATATGCTACCGCACCGGTGACCGATGCATACCCGCTGGTAATCAGGATTTTTAGTTTATCTTCGATATATGGCTGGAGTAATGATACTTCCAATTTCTGCAACGCCAGATCTGATTGCAAGGTTAGCGGACTAATCGTTAACCAGCCGGAAGTAGTCAAACTCCCTTTCTTATCGAACTGGCATGCTAGATTCACTCGCGCTTTCCCATTCGTACTCGCATTCGATAGATTCCCGATATTCAGTTTTAGGTCGGTTAGCTTGATTTCCGCCGGCCGTGCCGGAGTCTGGTCGGTCCAGTTGATATTATATTTATCGATGAGAATGCGGTCGATTTTAGCTACCCATTGCGATTCAGGTTTAGTATTAGTCTGCTGAACTGGAATAGTAGTATTGGTATTTCCCACATTAAATAGTGAATCGAATGAGAATTGGCCGGATGGATATCGTTCTACCATTAATTTCCCTTGTGAAGTATTAACTTCTTTAATCGTAACGGTTTTTTTCAGAATATTGATTGCCATATCTTTAACCGCAAACTTAGGGATAGTAATAAAATCCGGGATTCCCGTAGATTTCTTTAGTTTTAGATTATCGATATTAACCGTAACCGCAGAAAAAAGAAGGATCGGTTTAGTAGAATCTACTGAAATATTGTAATTTCCAGCAAGTTGGCATTTCCCTTCCGGTACTTCAAATAAGATTTGGTCCTGATAATAAGGAGCATACTTTTTAAACGGAAGCCCATTAACCGTTACCATACCCTGGGAAATGAATGGTTCGATAATAAAATTACCTACTGCATTAATCTGTTCTTTATCTTTGGTAGTCAGCGCAAGTTCATATCTTGCCGAACTAACAGTAGAGGTACTAACCTGTTCCGCTTTCAAGTCGAAAGGATCGATAATCGTCTGGAAAGGTTTAGTTGGAGTATAATCTTTAAACCCGATATGCGCTTGTTCTATCCGAAAAGAATCGATATCAATCTGGGTAGAACCCGATTCGGTTTTCTTTTCAGATTTCGGTTTTAATACTTCCAGATTAAATTTCCCGTTCTTGTTCCGGACAACCTCCACGGTTGCGGAAGATAACGTTATTTCATTCAAATGCCACTGATTCCGGAAAACATCGCCGGTATTGATATCAATCCGAATCAAGGGGAATGTTAACATCGGGTTCTGTTTCAGATCCTGGATTTCGAGGTTCTGGAGAGTAATCAACCCGCGGAAGATTAATGAGGGTGAACCTTTCGCCGAGTCGGTAAACGAGAAACTGCTTCTGAAATTAGCGAAACCGGAAACCAGTTTATACTCCATCTGCATCGGAACATATGCCAGATAATAAGGAAGATCGATATGATCGAAATTGATTTCGAATTGGGTCTCCCGGGTATTAGTAAATGGTTTGGTTTTCCCATCCAATTTAACCGGCGCATTATTAACCACCGCTGAAAATGACGGCTGCACAAAAATCGCTTCTTTTGCCGGCAAATTTGAGATGAATGGCACATTAAAATTCAGTTGTTCGACATGATGATCGGTCTTTTTCGGAGTATCAGTAAAATGAATCGTGCCATCGCTAATCTGGATATTATTTAGAGAGAACTTCGTTTTTTTCTGCTTTTCATTCGGTGGCGGAGTCTGATTTTTCGGGATTAAATCCGAAAAGTTATAGGTTAAATCCTGGTTCCGAACGATATTTACATACGGTTTTTTTAATTTTATTTCATGAAATACATACCCGCCCCGGAAGAGAGAACTTAACTGGAAATCGAGATAGAGTTCATCAAACCCAATAAACTTCTGCTGGCTTTTCGGCTCTTTAATCTCCAAATCCGATATCGTTATTGCATAAGTATATGGATTTAGTTTGATTTTCCCGATACTTACTTCCCGATGCAGGGTTTCAGATAATTTCTTAAGTGCATAGTTTCTAACTATCGGCGGAAGAATAAGAAACCCGAGAATGGTATATACAATTAAAATTGCGAGAAGCCAGATCCCGATTTTTTTCTGTTTCGGTGATAGCGGTTTCATCGTTTTAATGTCAGATAGTGGGTTTGATTGGATATAGTATATGATATTCCGGAGAACCCGAAATATCTTGACTATATTATAGCACTAAATTTACCTATCGACGGCTAATTATGATTGATGAACCAGGATATTTTATCGTGCCTGCGCTTCGATATCGATATCTCGCACTTGGACGATCCGATGCGTTCGATCGCGCAACTTGGAAGCAATACTGAGAGTTAAATGATGTTTCCCGATAGGCAGCTTCGGGATTTGGAATTGTACCGGTTGAAATTTCTCCCAACCGGATGGAGTAGTAAACCGCACTTGTTGTGGATTCTGATTATCGATCTGAATTGAAACCGAAATATCCGGATTGATTCCAGCTAAATAAATCGTCCCGATAAAATCCGAGTCGGTTTTGGTTTCGAAATCCCAGGATAATGTATCTTGCGCTAATGCATCCAGATACCATTGGGTTTGCGCATATTCCCAATGTACTCCCAACCGAGATTCATCGATCCCTTTCGCATCATATATCGGTAATGTTAATCGTTCTTTATGGTCGGAAATCGATTTCCAGCGGAGGGTATACCGCGCCGGCATTTCATCGGCACTTAGCGGCTCCCGGGTAGCATAAACTTTTGCAAACTCAGTCAGCATCTTTTGCAGTTCCGATACCGACATGGTTACTGTAGGCTGGAATTGCAGACCGGTTAAATATCGCAATATCTGGTCGAACATATATCTGGTAGAAACCGATCTCGGAAAACTCTGGGTTAGATTCAAGGTGCTGATAAACAGTTTCCCTTTCCCCACCCCAAGTTCGACTAAATACCCTTTACTTACCCCGCGATAATAACTATCAATAGTTCGAATCAGCGGGTCGGTACCGATAGGGAACCGCGCTAACTCCAGCGATTTCGCCCGATATATCATCGGCCAGAACTGCATATCGCAGAACCCTTCATTCGGGAACTCGCTAAATATCGGATGCGGATAAATAATGGTTCCGCTATTCCCATATCGCGATTTCGAGTTGCTGCAAATAGTCAGCCATTTATTGCATGGTTCATCCAATTCCGGGAATATCACCGGCGCCTGCTGCGCAGGGATAAACCGGGTGATATGCAATCCGAAAATTCCCATCTCTTCCGGCCAAGGCCAGCTTTTATCGGAAATAATCCAGATTCTACCGCCGGAATTAAGGAATCCGAAATAGGATTTGTCCCAGGTATCGGTAATAAGCAGTTGCGTAGGGTTAAGCAACCCGGCCCAAGTTTGATCATCCTGATATTGGATATCCGGATATACAGTAAGATATGATTCCATTCTCTTCCGTGGATCCCAGATATTGATTTTTTTCTGTTCGGTTGCAGGAATAACTTTTTTCGGAAACGCCCAGAAATACCATTCGTTATTGATATACGGTCGAGTACCCGGCAACCCGGTACTAAGAGTTAATTTCGCCGGAGCTGATAGTTTCGGGATAACCAGATTCAGATGCCCGATTTCAGCGACATCCACCGGCTCAACTTTGACATTCTCGAATATCCCTTGCGCTAATACTTGCGCTCCATTCATCAACCACCACTGGCAGGTAGAAGCAATAAACGGGGTTTCTCCATGATGCGATATTTCTAAGGTTACTTCGCAGGTATCGCCATAATAGAAACAGCGATTGTTCCAGGTACATAAGAGCACCGTTTCGCCATTAGTGCGCAAGAACTCTTCAGCGGTAACATTTTTCGGATCGGCAAAATCATCCACTACTCCGGAAACCATTTCTCCGCGGTCGGTGAACCGCAGCATGCTATATCCATCCAATTCCCGGAATTTGCGCGCTTCTTCTAACATCTCTTTCCGGCAAATCGCCTGGATGCTTTCGGCATTATGGACATAGTCCGGCAGTAGTTGTTCCAGATGATATTTCCTAGCATTTTCTACTGCCAGGGTAATCCAAAACGGTTCCTGACTATATTTCGCGCTTAACGCCGGGTTCGGATATGAGGATACCAAAGGATATTCATGGGCGATAATCGGAACTTGATCGCTTTTTCCTTTCCGATCACCCCGGAGATAGAGTTGAAACGCTTCCCTTGCAAATTCGGCAGTATGCTCATATTCCCCGATCGGCCGTTCAATCAAATCATATTTACCATAATCATCGTTTGCCGGAGTGCTCCCCGACCGGTTCAGCACCAAAACGCTGGGATCGATTTGTTTCGCTAAATCGTATAAGGTATTCTGGCATAAAACCAATCCGGGATCGTTCTGATATATTTCGTTCCCCATGCTATAGATGAAAGTGGATGTATGTTTTCTTCCTTGCTGAATCAGAGAGATCCAGTTTTCTTTCGATTTGGCAAATGTCGATGACGCGGTATCAGTCCCGATTTTTCCTTCGATCTCCATCTGAATCAAGAGCCCAAGTTGGTCTGCAATCTCCAGATACATTTGGCTTGGGACATGGGAATGATGCCGAATCCCATTAAATCCATACCGTTTAACCTGCGTCAGCCGTTTCATAACACCTTGCCGGTCAAGGGTATCAAGAAACGCTTCTTTTTCATGGCCGCAGAATCGGAGATAAAATGGTTGGTTATTGATATAGAATCGACCGTTACGGGTTTCATATTTCCGCATGCCGAAATATTGCGTGACAGAAGTAACACATGAATATTGTTTGGAATAGAATTCGAGTTTGATTTGATATAAGTTTGGCGATTTCGGATGCCAGAGAATAACCGGATTGATCGGAATAGTAGTAGAAAAATAAGATATCAGTCCATTATCTAGCGATTGATACGGATTCGTAAATAATATATCTACATAGTTTTCTATCTTTCCATTCGGATAGGTTATCGTAATTCCTGTCGGAATAAACTGATTTGGTTTTTCGACCGGTCCATTCTGCCACATGCGGAGTTCGATTTGTCCCTTATCAATATCCGGAATAATCGAGATATCCGGTAAAGTTGCATCTCCGACTGGAACTGTTTTAGCAATGTCATTATCCGCAAAGCTTGGAGATAAAGCGATCAGGAGGAGAGTGATAACAATAATATTTCTTAATATCATTGAATAGTAAATAATTAGACCGGTAGATTTAGATTCTTACCAGAGGATATCGCTGCCTTTAATAACTTCAATTTTCGCTTTCTGTGACTCGATGGTTATCCCGGAATATACCGTTGCGGCAGTCTGGAAAAATATCGGGTTCCGATTGGTATCAGCCAAACCCCAATCAAGCCATGGCGCTGAAGGATAAAGCTGTATCGAAGTCCCTTTACTGGAAATGAACCGGCCGCTATCGAGGTTACCGAAATAATAGTAAGGATCGCCATTCCCGGCAAGTTTACCGGGAGTATCCCGGGTAATTCTGCCATCAGTCGCATCGGCAGGTACCCAGCCATAATTCGGTAGATAGAATTCGTTCCACACATGGTAGTTCAATTTCGCGGTACAACACCAATGGCCGTTAACCACTCGGGCCGGGATGCCTACCGCCCGGCATAACGCGGTGAATATCAGACTATATTCCCCGCAATCCCCGGTCTTCCGCGGTAAAGAAAACCGGATTCCGCGATCTGGCGGATATACATAAACGATCGTATCCATGCACCAGGTATAGATAGCTTTCGCCTGATAATATGGATTGGTCTCTTTACCAATAATCTGGTGCGCAAGCCGAACCACTTCCGGGGTAAGTTCTAAAAACTCCTGGGTCCGGGTGTAATATTTATATACCGGGTCGCTGGTATCATACTTCCCAACTTTTTTCGGATCGATTTTAAATGCGGTCTCGTACGCTATAAATTTAAACTGGCGGGTGATGGTGATATCTTTCCCATCCTGGATCTGGTCGGATAAATCATAGAACTCCATCGAATTACCATCAATATCTTTTGCAATAATCTGATCCGGTTTTGTAGATAGGGAAAGATACTCGACATTGCGCTGGTTCGGTAACTCCGCTTGTCGGGCGATATAGAGGAGTAATCGCGGTTTCCCCGGATTCTTTTCCATCTTCCAGGATACCGGCTCTTCTGAGAATTCATACATGGTCACGGTATCGGAACTGGTAGGTTTGATTCCTTTCAATTCATAGGTGATTTTCAATTCTACTTCTCGCGGTTTGATATAATAAGGGTTCATGGTTGGACTCGATTGATGCGATTTACTTATCGCTGGATTATACAACCCGGCGCAACCGGTAATAATAAGAAATAGTAATGAGAAATAATATTTTATCTGCATAATTATTTTTGTATAATTAATCTATCATATCTTCATAATTCTAGGGAAGAAGAAAATATTGAATAAACAGGATTCTTCGTTCTCAGAGAAATATGGTATATTTATAAATCGAGTATTTGAATTCCGGTTATACCATCTTTATGCAAATCCCGGTTAAAAAACCTTATCTAGCGCATGAAATTGTATACCAACAAATGTTTAAACAAGGGATTCGCTCCTGGGATTTACGCGACCGAAAACGCCGGGCGGAAATAGAAGTTAATGATAAAAAGTTCCTTATTTCGATTCTACGCCAGCCCTGGGCTCCTAAAAAAGGAAAGGTATTAGAACTCGGGTGCGGTACCGGCCCGATTTTAAGACTCGTTTGCAAACAAGGGTTTACCGGATATGGTATCGATATCAGTAACACTGCGATTACCATGGCAAAACAGCAGGCGAAAGGATTGAATATCAAATATACGGTTGGCGATATTTGCAGGAATATACCGGCCAAACCGGCCTCTATCGATATTATTATCGATGGCCATTGTTTGCATTGTATTACCGATACCCATGACCGGAAACAAGCGATAACCAATATTTATCGCCTGCTTAAACCCGGGGGATGTTTCATCGGAATGACCATGTGCGAACCGATTGACCGGAAAGCATTCGAACAAGAATGTCCCGGCCAAAAATTAGTTGATGGAATAATATATAATCCTTGGAATAAAGCTGCGGCATATACCGGGATGAAAATCATCTCCGGTAAAAAGTATATTCCCACTCGATATCTTGGAGATTGGAAAGAGCTACTAGCCGAATTTGAAACGGCAGGATTCCATTTGCAACTGGCTCATTATGCTTATCCGGTTCAGAAAAAAGATATCTGTAGTATGGTATATTTTGCAGCCCTCAAACTAAATAATTAAATTTTGATATGGTATATAAAACATTCTTGCTGTTTTTCACTTCACTACTATTATTCTACGGAGGATTTACTATGGCAGCAGAGGTAAAGGTAGAAAAAATCGCCGAGCATCTGGTGTTCCCGGAAGGACCGGTCTGGCATCCGGAAGGATATCTGATTTTTTCCGATATCTACGACCGCACCATCCAGCAGGTGAAACCGGAAGGTGGAACCATCACCTGGTTCAGTCAGGGGATTATGACTAATGGCATGATTATGAGTAACGATAATAAAAAGGTCTATGCCTGCTGCCATTCGGATTTATGCCTAATAGAAATCGATGCGAAAACGAGAAAGTATAAAGTTCTGGCGAAAGAGTATCAGGGGAAACCGTTTAATAATGTTAACGATGTAGCCATCGATACGCAAGGTAACGTTTATTTCACCGACCCGAAATGGGGCGGGAAACCGGAAGATATTCAGGGGATATATCTTTATAATAAAGAAGGGAAATTGAGCCTGGCAACGAAAGTAGAAAACCAGCCGAATGGATTGGTAGTCAGCCCGGACCAGCAATGGCTCTATGTCGACCGGTCAGGAGCGCATGATATCTGGCGATATAAACATAACCCCGATGGAACCTTGACCGAAGGAAAACAATGGGTTAAACTTGAATCGAACGCTGAACCGGATGGAATGACGATCGATAGTAAAGGGAACCTTTATGTCGCGCAGGCAGGGAATGGCAAACTCTGCGTTTTATCCCCGGAAGGGAAAGTGCTGCATCTGATTAAAGTATTCGACTTCTTATGCACCAACTGCGAGTTCGAACCCGGGCATGAATCGGTTTTATATATGACCTGCGCCGGGAAAAAGGAACTGAAACAAGGAGTGATATATAAAATCACGTTCCCAAATAAATAATAACTATGCAAATAAAACCGAATTATTTTGAATTAAGTCTGTTGATTCTGACTTGTATTCTTTACGTCCTATTGGAGTTTATCAAGATTATCCCACATCCTAAGGTGATCGCTATCCTTATGATTGTATGCTGGGTAGGCTATGTAATCTGGAAATCCGTTCGGCATCGAGGGATATTAAAATCCTGGGGATTCCGGGGCGATAATTTCTTAGTTACCTTCCGTTCTTGTTTATACTTCACCATCCCGATGATAGCGCTGATTATTGGGTATGGGGTGCTGACTCACCATATTTCGATTTCATATACTTTTTGGATGATTTGTTTACTCTACCCGATTTGGGGGATAGTTCAGCAGTTTGCATTGCAGGCGTTGGTACATCGGAATATTAAACAGATTATCAAACCGGTTTTTTATCGCTCGATTATCTTAGGGCTCTTATTCAGTGCGGCACATATTTTCGATTTGCGGCTGGTAGCGTTAGCGTTCCCGATCGGATACGCTTTCTCCCGGATATATGACCGATATCCCAACCTTTGGGCATTAGGTATCTGCCATGGAATTTTGGGTGCGATGGTATATTATCTCGTGCTCGGTTTAGACCCAGGTCGAGAGATAATCGATTTGGTTACCCATGTCAGCTAATAGTATATGAAATATAGGACGACCATATTAACAATAATTTTATCTACCATATTAGGAGCATGTATGATTCAAGCAGAACAGGTTCAACCCATTCAATGGACTTCTTACGATTGGGGTAAACTTGGGATTACCCATTTAGCCAACGCACCGTTTCCTGATGAGAGTCGGAAAGATGGTTGGAAAACTGAATCGGAAACTATCCCATACGCCGGGCATTATGACGATAATGCGGTAGCGATTGCAATCCCAAAACAGTTTAAGCCGGGTAATAAAATCCAGTTTATCGTTTTATTTCATGGGCATATCAATCAAGTAGATTCGTTTATGCTCGATAGCGATGTAGCTAAAACCGTTTGCGAATCCGGTTGTAATGCGATATTGGTAGCGCCGGAAATAGCTAAAAATGCTGCGGATAGTCATGGCGGGAAAATGGAATGCGAACAGGGATTCGCCCGGATGATGAATGAATTGATGGCAACCTTAAAACAGGATACCCTAATTCCTAAGAAAGCGCAGATTGGGAAGATTATTGTTGGCGGGTTTAGCGGCGGATATCGGCCGACGGCATTTATTTTAAATCGCGGTGGAATGAATGACCAGATTCAAGAAGTATGGCTGCTGGATGCGGCCTACGATTTCCCGGATTATTTAGCGGCACCGTTTCTGGAACCCGGAAAGAAGCGAACTTTACGGTCGATATTCACCGACCATCTGGCAACCCGGAATATCCTGATTATGAGTAACCTAAGTAAACATCGGATATCTTTTGTTGCGGTTGAAGATGATGATTTATCTACTTCTACTACGAGCGCTGAGAAATTTAATCAGATACCAGTCCATGTACCGGATGTTAAGCTGGGCCAAGATGAATTAGCTCCGATATTGCGGTATAATCGGATAGTATTCATTCATACTAATTTACCACATGATGCATTAGCGTTTACTCATCGGTTTATCCCCGATTTCATCCGGGAATCGCCGACACTTAACCCAAAAAAGAAGTGAGAAGTGAGAAGTATGGAATAAGGGAACTTATATTTCTTCCCCTCGTATCGCATATTTCACATCTTCAAACTATCTGGAGGCATTTATGGATATCCAACTTAAACAGCAGTTTATCGACCGATGGAACCATTATTTTGCTTATACTGAACTACCGATTGTGTTCTACTATACTGATGAACCGAACCAGGGAGACCTGGCACCAACGCCTACCGGCTGGAGCTGTATTATCACCGATTTAGTTAATGTCCAGCATACCGGGAAAACGCTCTATTTCGATGAGAAACGGGTAGCTTGTGCCGGTGGGAAACGATACCTTGGATTTCTCCCGCAGCTCCGGCCGAATTTCGAGTATTTTTTATCCTATGGCATCCCCGGGAAAATGGAAGGGGAACGATATAAGAAAAACCCAGAGCTGGTTAACCAGGTTATGGTATATATGCCGGCATTCGATGCTCCGGGCAAGTATATCGTGTTCAAACGATGGGATAACTTAGATGAAAAAGATGAGCCGATAGCGGTAATCTTTTTCGCTAAACCAGACGTGCTATCCGGCTTGTTTACCTTAGCGAATTTCGATGAACCGACTCCACATGGGGTGATTTCTCCATTTGGCTCCGGTTGCTCTTCAGTAGTCTATTATCCCTATAAAGAAAGCCAATCCGATAATCCGAAAGCGGTTCTTGGGATGTTCGATGTTTCCGCCCGCCCATGTATGAACCATAATGCGTTAAGTTTTTCGGTCCCATTCGAAAAGTTTACCCGCATGATTCATAATATGGATGAAAGTTTCTTGATTACTGAGTCTTGGAAGAAGGTTAAAGAGCGACTGCAATAATACAGTCCTAAGGCTATAGTCCTAAGTCCGAAGATGAAGGCGCTTATTGTTTTGACTTAAGACTTAGGACTGAGGACTTCAGACTGCCTTTTCCCTTTTAGTTCAGAAATAATCAGTGCCGCGAAAATCAATCCGGCCCCTAACCAGCCGCGTAACGGTAATCTCTCGCCTAAAATGAGATACGCCAGAACGGCGGCAAACACCGGTTCGGTCGAATAGATTAAACCCGCCCGAGTAGTATCAGTCTGCTTCTGGAAAAATACCTGGAGCGTAGTACATCCGATGGTTACCATGATAATCAGATGACCCAGCGCTAAACCGAGTGGTACGGTTAACGGTACCCAAGGTTCGCTATGAATAAACGGTTGAATGATGATACTGAACACCGCTACCGCCGCTATTTGCAGCCATAAAATAAACATTACATCATATTTAGCAGTATAAATGCTGGTATAGATAATATGGAACGCAAAAAACACCGCGCCTAAGATAGCTAAAATATCCCCGAATCCAAGCTGCCATCGTTCATTCAGGCTTAATAAGGTCAAACCCAACATCGCGAGAAAAACACAAAACCATAATCGCGAAGAAACCACGATCTTCCGGATATAAATCAGAAATATCGGCACCATGATTACACTTAATGCCGTAAGAAAAGCCGATTGGGTTGCGGTGGTATATTTCATCGATGCGGTTTGGAAGGTAAATCCAGCAAACATGGTAAATCCGAGCCATAAGCCGGATAACCAGGCGGTTCGATTAGCCTGTTTTAATCGGGAATAGACTACCGGTAATAAAATCAATGCGGCGATTCCGAATCGGAGGATAACAATTTGATATATCGGCAGCGTAGCGACTAACACTTTTATCGCAACGAAACTCGATCCCCAGAATAAGGTAGCGATTAATAAAATCGCATCTGCGGTATGCGATGTTACTTGGAAGCGGTTGGCCATGGTTTATTCGATAATCGGTATGAGGGTTCGTTTCCGTTTGGTGAATGAAGCCAGTTGAGTGTATCCTACTTTTTTGAGTAACGCTATAGCTTGCTCGAATCCGGCACCGACATCTTTCGGCTGGTGCGCATCCGACCCTAGAGTTACCGGTATCCGGTTCTGATAGCATAATTGCAGCCATGCGGGTTGCGGATATATTTCGCCTACCGGTTTCCGCAGACCGGCAGTATTCAATTCTACGGCGATATTCGATGCGGCAATAGCTTTAATCGTTTTCTCAACCGTTGGCATGATATCTTTTGTCGGCCGATGCCCGAATATCTTAACTAAATCCAAATGGCCGATAATATCTACCAACCCCGATTGAGCGCAGCGTTCGATTTGCGTTAAGTATTGCCGGTATATTTCATTTATATCCCGGGTAGAGAACCCATCTTTTTCGGCAGGATTATCGAATCCCCAGCCATCGAGATAATGGATCGAGCCGATTACATAATCGAATGGGAATTCGGCTAGAATTGCTCGCAATAGTTCGGTATGTTCCGGTATATAGTCTATTTCAATCCCAATTTTCAATTTAATCTGCGGATACTGTTCCTGCAATTTCTGAATCTTAACTACATAATCTTTAAACAATTTAATTAATGGTGCCACTCCAGCCTGCTGCAATATTCGGAGGTTACTGAACTTCGCTTTATTCGCCGTCGCTTCATTCATCTGGGAAATAAAGAGATGTTCTGAAAACCCATATTCCGCCAATCCGCAGGATATGGCTTGTTTAACATAATCTTCCATCGTTCCCACGGCATGGTCGGTTTGGGTGATATTGGTATGCGAATGATAGTCTAGTAACATCATCAAAAAAATAACCGCTGACTACGCTGAGGTCGCAAAGAATAATAGGATATGGTGATATATGCGGTTGATATCTCTGCGTACTCTGCGTTCTCTGCGGTTAGAGTAATGCTTTTGGTTTATTTCATTACTATTTTATCATATCCTAGGGTAGCCGCTAAACTGGGTTTGCCGTTTATCGGCAGTTCTAGCGTCGCTTCCATCCAACCGTTATCTAGCTCGCGCACTTCCCGAACCTTCGCTCCCCGGAGAAACGCTTTAACTCTGGTCCGACTTACCGTACCTCGAGTCTGTTTAACTACTTTCCCGACTACTATTGCCAAATTCCGCTGGGCAACAACTATTGCCGCCCGCCGTGCCATCAGTTTCGATTGAGTCGAACTGATTGCATAGCTCGGGGGTTTCCCGATCCCTTTAGCGATAATCACATTCTCGGTAATACAGATATCCTCTGAAGCTTTAATAACCAAGATTTTTCCGGTAGGAATAAAATCTTGCGCTGAAGCCAGGCTGATCCCGATAACCATACTTAATATAAACAACCCGAATATTATCTGAGATTTCATAATTCTAATCTGTGTAATCTGCATTTTAATCTATGTAATCATTTACTTGATTCTAACATCCAGCCGGTTTTGGGTAGTGCCAGTGATTTCGACTTTCGGGTTTTTAAGGGTTCCCAGTTCTTTTTCCAACTGGGTAGCCGACCCGGAATAATCGATATTGAGTATACCTACATTATTCAAAAACATCCGGCGGTAAACGTTTTGGATACCCTCAACATTTTTTAATGCAGTTTCAAAAGCAGTTAACTTCTGCAAACTTGGGGCACTGACGACTAGTTGATAATCGGTCTGGTTATATACTTCTTTCTGCCATCGGCTAAATAACTTATTGATTATCTCCGGAGCCAGTTTCGCACCCGCAGTTATAAACGCTGACCGGGCTGCCGGTTTCGGGCCACCCGCACCTTTTTTCGCGGTATAACTATCTACCGCTAAAATGGTACCGGTATCGGTTCTGACTGCTTTAACATCGATATTCGCGGTATAGAAATAGAGTCGTTCTCCATAAACCACATCAGCACCGGCATCTTCTGCATTCGCTTCCCCAACCAGAACAATATCCGCACCGAACCGTCTGCCTAACGCGGCGGCTTTATCCGGATTCTTATAATTCAAATCGATATCTTTCGCTTTAATCTGTTCGAGCTGCGCTTTATCTACCACTTGCATCCCGAGTTCTAGCAAACCCGATTCGAGTTTAGTACCGACATTACTACTGGTCTGATCTTCCCCATCGATCTTTTCGGCTATCAGCACCATTACTACCGGTTTATCTTTTAAAGCATAAATCAATCCTTTAGCCAGCAGGTCGTTATTCAATTTACCGATTGCAACGACCGCTTTTATGCTCACCCAATAGGTACCGTTCTCTTTACTTTCATCCTGCAGTTCATACGACTGAACATACCCGGCAGTTTGGGTAATAATCAGGTCGTTCAACAATTTGAAATCTTTCACCGCACTGGTTGAAGATAAAATCACTCCCGCGCCCTGTTCGACCGCGTTCCGAAGTGCATCGCGTACCGCGGCATCTTTCGCCTTTAAATCGGTTCCGGCAGCCTGCCCTTCAGCAAAAACCACTTTCGTTTCCTGTGCATAAGCAAAACTGATTAGTAACAATAACAGGAGGAAACATAACCAAGATATTTTATGATTTTGCATCGTGTATCTCCTCTTTTTAAAATAATAAAATGATAATGGCTAATTGATTAATGATCAATGAAATTAGAATGGATAATGATTAACTATTATCCATTCTAATTTGTTTTTAGTATCCTTTACAAGCTGCGCGGAGATCAGCGATCCGGACTTCTAGAATAACTTCATACGTCTTATCCGGTAAAACCCGGCTGCTAATCACGCGAGCGCCGCGGAGAACGCCATCAACCCGGGTGCGAACGATATCGCTTTTTGCGACAAAATCCTGAACCGTGGTTTCTCCTTCAACTCTAACTCCTTTAACTCGTTCTAATAGATTCCGATATGCATCCGCTTTAGCCGCACGTTCTGCTAAAAGCCGAACCTGACCGGGCGGAGTCCCTGGCCGTATCGGAGGTGGAGCGCCTAATCCGGTAGCCCGAATTACCGGCGGGCCCGGTGGTCGTTCCGGAGTGGTTGCGCAACCAAATAAGATTGCAACGATAGAGATACAAGCGATAATAACTAATACCTTTTTCATAGTTACTCACCCCCTAAAAATCTAAAATACTCATTTCAAATTTAGCATTTAGCATTTTAAATTTAATCCGCCTTAGGCGGATTGCAATGCTAATTTTGCATTTTAAAATGAGGTTTATCGATGCAGTATCGGGACTAAACCATCGAGCGCTAACACCATATCTACTTCACAGCTGCCATCTTCCAGATAGCGGACTCCGATCACTTTCGCGCCATGGATAAAGGTATCGACATTGGTTCGGATAACATCATCTTTAGTAACGAAATTCTCGATCGTAGTTTCGGCATTAATTCTAACCCCTTTTAACTGTTCCGCTAACTGCCGGTATCCATCAACCTGGGCGGCGCGTTTCGCCATTAATTTCTTCTGCGCCATGGACCCGGATTCCGGAGCGACTCCCGCCCCGGTTACATTAATCACCTGGGTTGCCCATTCCGGAGTTGGCGGTGGCGGTGCCGGGGGTGCGGGTGCTGCAACTACCGGTTCCGGTGGCGGTGGTGCGCCATACCCATACACATAAATATCCCCATAGTGTTTTGCGAGTTTCCGACCAAGGATTTTTTCTAATTCCGCTTGTTTCATAACGATGGTTACTTCGCAAACGCCATCCGGTTGATATCGCACATCGGTTACTTCCATGCCTTTAATAAAGGTATCCAACCGGGTGCGGATAGTATCGTTTTGGGTAACGAAATCTTTAACCAGGGTTTTTGAGGTCAGCCGAAATCCCATAATCTGCTCGGAGAGATTCCGATAGGCATCAGCTTGTGCAGCGCGTTTCGCCATGAGTTTCGCCTGGGCATCGCTCATGGTTTGCCCGATGACAACAGGAACAAATACTAGCATTAAGACAACGGTTAATAATAGGAAAACATGTTTCTTCATAGATTGTTTGTCCCCCCTTTCGAAAATAATAGTTAAATAAGTTAAATGAGTTAAATGGTTGAATTCGACAAAAACAAGTAGACCGGAATTCTCTGATATAACTTATTTAACGTATTTAACTGATTTAACGGTATGCTATTGAAAGTATACCACTATCAGGCATATAGGAGCAAACAGTATCCGCGCATTTTTCTTGGATGTTTTTCTTAATTCACTAATACCTGACTAATAACTCTAATAAGATAGAGACACTTACTATTCTTTTTCCAGAGTATACTTAATTGGAAAACAAAAAAAGTTCTATATTTAAGTTGTCCTATAATTTTTTGCCATTTGGCAAATAATTATTTTGTATAGAAATTGAACACTTCCCAGAATCTTTTACCATTTGGTAAAAGATTATTTCCGCCTGAGGCGGATAAGGGCGAGGATACCTCGCCCCTACTCTCTGATACGGGCGGGGTCTGCCCGCCCGGTATTTTCTCACTAGAACCATGCCCAGACTCTAACACCTGATACCTTAGCCCCTCTTTATCCCGATTATTCTACTTTTTGTTTCTAAACAACGAAATAGACAATCTATAGGGCGGGGATACCCCGCCCCTACTCCAACCAATCCCTTTCCCTATTTAATTTCATTGCGATCGGGATTTTTATCCATGCCGATACCGGAGTATACCTAGTGTGCCTTGAAGCCACACTAGGTCCTCTCCGGTGGAAAATAATTAAGTAGCAAGTACGAAGGAGCAAGTCCCAAACTTGGTTTTTTGGACTAAACACTTGTTTAAACTGGTTTATTTCGATTTTGCATATAGTATTTTTCAATTCCATTGACGTTAATTAGGATTCTATGCTAAAAGTATGGTGAGTTTAATAGCTGGTTTTATTCATTTTCTTTGATAAAGGAGGTGAAATAACCATGAGTGGAGAAACTCCCGCTCCAACTCCAGTTTCTGCTCCAACACCAGCACCAGCGGCAGCTCCCGGTCAAAAAGATTGGTTGATAACCCTGTTATTATCGATATTTCTCGGGACCCTGGGTGTCGACCGATTCTATTTAGGATATATCGGGCTTGGCATACTAAAACTGGCGATAACTATAGTATCTTGCGGTTTAGCCGGTTGGATTTGGTGGATTATCGACATCGTATTTATCGCTACTGATAAAATGACCGATGCCACTGGACAAAAGCTGTATAAGAAATAACCTACATTCTATAGTATAATTTTTTAGGGAATAGACCGCGAAAATCGGACTATTCCCTATTTTAACTTAAATACCCATGCGTTTTATTAAAATTATACCGGTTCAAGACCGGGTGCAGAGTTGGATAGTATTCGGAATACTAAGTGTTTTCCTGCTGGTAGCGTTTGTTTGGCAGCCGAGTGATAATGGAATGACCTTATGCTATTTCCGGAATATAACCGGTCTACCCTGCCCGGGTTGTGGGATTACCCGGTCGTTATGCGCCATGGCTAAAGGAAATATATTCCGGTCATTCGAGTACCATATTTTCGGCCCGCTGGTATTCCTGATCGCAATCGGATTCTGGATTCGGTCGATTTTTGAACTTATCTATCGTAAAACGGTTATTATTTTACTTCCCGAAAGAATCAAACGAAAGTTGATTCCGGCATTTATTATCTGTTTATGTTTATTCTGGATCGCTAGAATTGGATATACCCTATCGCATCAAACACCGGATTCGGAATTTAAACATAGCTTAATCTCACATTTCTTTACCCATCATCGTTAAAAGTAAGGGCGGGGTTTCCCCGCCTGTTATAGATCCGATTATTTTCTATCTTATTTCCGAAAGAACGGGCGGGGAAACCCCGCCCCTACTCCATAAAGCTTAATATAAAAAAAAGAGCGAGATACTATCTCGCTCTTTTTATTCTATTATCAGATGAAAGATATCATTAAAACGGCCGGAATTGATGCGAAAATGGCGCGCGAAACGCCATTGATGAAAAGGCAAATCCGATCCATAAAATCGCCCAGAGCATTCCCAAGACTAAAAGCACCGTTCCGATTATCCCCAGAATTTTGCCGGCAGTAGCATATCCTTTCCCTTCAGGAGACGAAATACCCGTATTAATTTTACTCAATTCCGACGACCCTAAAATCCAGGCGATCGGCGCTAAGATACCGCAACAGATTAAACCAAGAATACCCAGAACCAGCGAAGTTATCGCCTGCCCGCTTGCTTTCCCTGGAATACTTGGGGTTGGTATCGGTGCAGTACCCGGAACGGATGACACCGGTGGCGGCGATAACGGTTCTGGAGATACCACTGCAGTTGGTATCTGCACAAATTTCGTCCCGCAATGAGGGCAAAATTGAGCATTATTATCAACCTGCGTTCCACAGGATGAACAGAACATAGATTACTATCAACTCCTAAATCTAATTAAATTATACTGGGTATTAGCCATTACTTAATGCATATGGGTTGCGGCTAATCCAGCAAACATAACGAAATAGAATATCATGAATATAATGGTGAGAACTAATAGAACGCTCCCAATTATACCCATAATCATCCCGGCTTGCGCGAATCCTTTACCCGCTTGCGAAGAGAGCCCGGCTTTAATCTGTTTCAATTCTGCGCTCCCGATATACCAGGCAAACGGAGCAATTACCCCACAACAAACGATGCCAAGGATACCCAGTACTAAAGCAGTAGTAGCTTTCGAACTGGCTTTTTCCGGCTGGACCGGAGCACTAACTTGCGGCTGCTGCGTATTCATAAAATAATGTTCCTCCTTTAATAAGGTTTGATTATTGCAGTTGCGCCAACTGCGATAAATTAATATCCTGGGCAAAAACTTCTAAAGAACTGCTATTCGGTATGTTCTCCCCCTGAATCTCGACGACATATCGTTTCACTACTTCTATCGATAATTCACCGGTTCTGGTTTTTGTGTTCATTTTCTCGATACCGCGATGCCCTTTTATATCGACTAATTTCTGATATTCATTCGTATTATTGAATACCGCCGGCCGGATGAATTTCTTATACATCTGGGGATTCCGCCCATAATCGTAAATGGTTAGAATAATCTTACAACTCTGTGGTGCAAAGTAATATTCACGTTGTGCACTGGTATAGGTAATATTATTCTTTTGGAAAGTACCGGATTTGGTAACCCCTGATTGCCATGCAAACGGCGCTTTGGGTAATAAAGACAACAACTTCACCGGGTCAATTGGTGGGACTGCCAACCTCGGATTCATCATTCCAGGTGGCGGAGCATTCGGTTTATTTTCAGCTGGTGATGGTGGAGTTACTGCTTCAGACCCAGTATTGGTATCGGTCTCTGTTTCCGGCTCCGATTCGGCATTTTCCGCCGGTGCGGGTTCGGTTTCAGCCGAAGGTTGCGTTTCTATAGTAGTATCTTCTGCAACCGGTGCGGATTGTTCTCCACTTTCAATCCCTTCCTGTTCCTCAGTAGTAGATTCCGTATATTGCTGTTCCGGTGCAGGCGGCTGCAATTTCGGGGCAAAATGTCTCCAGCCAACATATAATGCTGCAGCGAGCACCGCTGTAATCACAACAAACAAGATAATAATAATAATCGCCCATTTCAAACACCCGGATTTCTTTTTTACTACCGGCGGCGGTTGCGTACCGGTTACCGGAGCTGCCGGTTGAATAGGAGGAGGCGGTACTGATAGTGCGGGCAAAGGAGATGAGGAAGAATCATTGGCTTGAATATTTGATACCACTGGTTGGGCACCCGATGTCGATGCGACTTTCTCTGAACAGGGAATACAATAATTCTTGCCATCAACAACAGTCCGGCACTCTGCACAGAAAAAGTTGCGACAGCTGATACACATCGCTATCGCTTCCCGGTCATTATGATTTTGGCATTGCATATTTAGTTTACCTCTGTTTTTAGCATTATTTATTAGTAAGGATAATAACATATCCACTCAAAAGATTCAATGTAAATCTAGCATTGAACAGTATAAACGGCAACTTTATTTAGATAGCGAGAAACATACCTGGGTACCGACTAAGCTTGCGGATTCCAAATATAAATGGTAAAATTGCTACTTGATGAAACAATCCTTTGATTTATTAGCGCAATGGGTACTAGATAATACCGGGATATCCTTATCTTCCCAACAACTCGACCAATTCCGGCTATATCTAGAGACCTTGCAGGATTGGAATCAGCGAATTAATCTGGTCGCCAACGCCGAGTCGGAAACGATTATCTCCCGCCATTTTCTGGATTCACTCACCTGCCTGCAAAGTGGGAAAATCCAGGATACGTTAACC
>JBHGBB010000020.1:0-29704 GCA_041946755.1 bacterium
TAGTAGTAATCGGGAAATCGGTAGAAGAAGCAGTATATCCCGCGATATATACACAGTTCTGATTATCAATTGCAAGGTGTATATCCTGATCCCGATCACTACCCCCAAAATATGTTGAATAAAGTAATACTGAACCGGTGGCATTTAACTTACTAATAAAACAGTCAAAGATACCTCCATTATATGTGGTATCCCATGCACCAGGTGTAGTTGGAAAATTCGTTGCTGAAGTATATCCGACAATATAAATATTACCCGATTTATCGAGCTTAATATCTTCTCCACTATCGCTACCACTTCCACCCAAAAAGGTCGAAAAAATTAACGCGGTTCCGGTGTTATTTATTTTACTTACATAAACATCATTAGAACCATTATAAGTCGTATCAAACGCACCAGGAGTGGTTGGAAATTTAGAAGAATCCGTCCTACCGACGATATAAGCCTTCCCGTCATTATCAACTGTAATCGCATTACCATAATCGCCAAAAATATAACTCGGTCCTCCGAGATAGGTAGAATAAAGTAAACTTGATCCATCAGCACTTAGTTTACTTACAAAAACATCATACAATGGAATAGTATCACTATAGGTAGTATCAATCGCCCCAGGAGTAACTGGGAAATCAGATGACGTCGTTTTTCCAGTAATGTAAATATTACCAGCAGTATCGAGTGCCAAATCATTACTTATATCAATGGAACTACCGCCGAGGTAGGTAGAATAAATTAATGAAGAGCCATCTGATGAGAGTTTACTGATAAACGAATCATTTTGACCATGATTCGTAGTACTCAATGCATTCGCAGTAACCGGATAATTAGCTGATTCAGTATATCCGGTGATAACTACATTTCCTAGAGTATCGAGCTCGATAGCAGTCCCCCAGTCGCTACCGCTGCCGCCCAAGAAGGTAGAATATAGCAAGGTTGAACCATCTTCGCTCAGTTTACTTATCAAAACATCATAAGTACCTCCGCGATAAGAAGTTTCAATAGCATTAATGCTAGTTGGAAAGTCGGTAGAAGAGGTATATCCAATAATATACGTATTTCCGGAAGTATCGATAGTAATATCGTTACCTACATCTACTTCACTACCCCCGAGAAACGTTGAATAGATTAAACTACTTGAGTAACTCAAACAACTCAAACAAATTAACATTAATAAAAAAACTGAACCTATTTTATGATTGTGCATAGCACTTTATCCTTTCTAAATATATCTATCCATATATATCTATCCATTAGGATCATCTATCTATATATAATAGACACATTAAGTATGCAAAATATTGATAAATAATTACATTAATCAACCAAACCATTCATTTACTTGAGGTTATAACAATCTTGAAACATTTCAATATTAAATTGAAAATAAAAAATGCTAAATGCTAAATTTAAAATGAATATGGCTAGATTATTTCGACTGTTAAGCCGGGGTTGGCGTTTTTAATCGCTTCAATAAGGATAAGGTTAGCTAGCGATTTGGGGTTGGAGAAGCTGAACCGGAGTTGTTTCGGTTCGAGGTTGGCTTCTCGGAGTAGGAACAATAGATTGAGCAGATTATCAGGAAGATAACTTAAGTAGAGTTTTCCTTTATTTTTCAGCAGATACCGGCTGGCAGCGACAATATCAGCTATAGTGCAGTTTGATTCCTGTTTCGCCATCCGTTTCGATAAATCCGGGCTAAGCCTGCCTTTATTAACGGGGATATAGGGAGGATTGGAAACCACAACATCAAAACTATTGGCTGAGAATAAGGATTTGATTCTCTTGATATCCGCTTCAAATATCTTAATTTTATTTCCTAAATGATTTGAGGCAACGTTCTGCCGGGCAAACCTCGCTAATTCCGGCTGCAACTCCAGCCCGATCATCTCTTTATATTTCCCACGAAGACCAAGAAGAACCGGAATAATCCCTACCCCGGTTCCTAAATCAATTATCCGGTCAGAGGATTTGAACTTAACGAACTCGGCTAATAAGAAACTATCCTGATTTATCCGATACCCGGAATCAGGTTGACTGATTTTTAAATTCATAAATTAAAGCTAACCGCAAAGAACGCTAAGTCAAATCGCTAAGAGCGTAAAAAAAAGATTCGTTAAATTCGCTTAATTCGTGGTTGACTATTTAAATTGGATTTTGGAATTGAGTAGTATTATTCTACGGTTTATCGATAGGCGTGTCAAGGGTGGAATAGAATTCGGAGAGTTCTACCGGTACCGTTAATCCGGCATTTATCCAGGCAGTATACCAGAGTGAGGCAACATCTTTCGCTGCAAGATTTAAAAGGGTAGTAGTAAAACTCTGAGTACTAGTCCAGAGGGAATAATAATAGGTACTATTATATGAATAGGCGATATTATATGCGGTAGTATCCGCTTTCACGACTTTCGGATAATAAGGATAGGTAACGCTGATAATACTAAACGCAAACTCCAAAGGATTGGATTGATAAATCATCCCGGTACTCAGTTTACTATAGATAGTAGGGTTATAGATCTCAAGCATATCGCTTTCATATCGAGAATGAAGTCCATTATCGGGATCATAATTCCAAGTAACATGCAATGGTTGATGTAAATCTCCGCAATAATGGGAAATCCGGGTCATCCAGTATAAGCAGGTGGTAAAATTCGAAGCGGTCTTATTCTGATTCCAGTTCCGATATGCGGTTGATAGAACTACGGTTATCGAATTTAATGCATAGGGATTAACCCCAGCACTATAACTACGAAATTGAGTAGCAGATAGATAAGTTGCTAAATTCCGCGGAACTCCGGTAAACGGCCATAGGTATCCCGGCGGAGTGGTATCAATATCAATATAATGGAAATAAGATTCATGCGAATCCCAGCCGGTCCGAACTCCCGCATCAGTACTGGTATTAGCGAGCCAGGTTTTATACGGCCGGAACGTGGTCGCCATCTGATATGGCAAATCTTCAATTGCGGCTTTGGTTATATCCTGATGGGTAGAGATGTTCCCCCAAGTGAATCCGAATTGCGATAAGACAAGAAAACTGAATAAAATAATTAAGAGATTAAACAGTTTATGCATAATATTTATATTAAACTCCAAATTTCCGGTCTATTTTAGACGCACAAAATAAACTTCAGGTTCCAAATCTCAGTATTAAACAATAACTCAATGCCTTTATTAGAGATTGAGATATGTGAATTGCATTTGCTGTTTAATCTTAGATATTTGGTATTCTCTGCCTTCTTCGAATGCGGAGTAATATTATCTTATATTTTAGCACAAGATGTGATTAATCACCATCGATTTTTAATTAAATATAGAATATACAAACCAAATTCACCGCCGGTGAATTTGATTAACTCGTTTAAAATCAAATAAAAAAGCAAACTGACCAGCGGTCAGTTTGCTTTTTTTATAACTGCTTCTTTGTTTTTCTAACTTCTGAGTTCTTGACTCTGACTTCTTGTTTATTTATTTTATCTATTCAACAATCGACCCGGCGACAATATTGCTGACAAAAGTTCGAAGACGGGTAACCTCGCCATCTTCAGTCGGATGGTTCCGATTACAGAGTAGAATAATAAAGGTTTTAGAATTCAAATCAATCCAAATCGAGGTACCGGTCCACCCGGTATGTCCCAGCGACCCTTTCGGGAAAATATCGCCCCGAAGTGTTGAATAACTCGACCCGATATCCCAACCATACCCGCGTTCAACATCAGGTACCGGCGATTGGTTTGCAGTAATGGCTTTAACCGTTAACGGACCCAAGATTCTGGTTTTCCCGAAACTGCCGCCATTTAATAGCATCTGGCAATATATCGCCAAATCATCTACCGTTGAGAACAATCCGGCATGACCGGAAACCCCACCCATTATATAGGCATTCGGGTCATGAACTCTACCTTGGAAAACGACACCATTTTGTTTCTCAGTTGCCGCACAGCGCGATTTTAATGCATCCGGTGGATTATACATGGTATCTTTCATGCCCAACGGATCAAAAATCCGCTGTTTAGCAAACTGGTCTAGCGGCATACCACTCACTCGTTCAACAATTTCACCAAGCATAATAAATCCTAAGTCGCTATATACAAACTTCGTTTCCGGTTCATAGGTAGTCGATTTGGAGCAGATATCTAAAATAATCCCTTGTTTATCGATCCCTTTCTTTTCGAAATATTTATCCCAAGCAGGCAGACCGGAACAATGAGTAATTAACTCGAGAACAGTCACCCGCTCTTTACCTTTCTGCCCGAATTCGGGAATAAAAGTACTTACCCGGTCATACATTCGCAACTTCCCTTCTTCAACCAGAATCATAATTGAAGTGCCGGTAGCCGTCGGTTTGGTTACCGAAGCTAAATCAAACATCGTATCTACCGTCATCGGAACCTTTTTGGGTTCGAGTGACCGATATCCATACGCTTTCCGATAAACGATTTTACCTCGATGCCCAACCAGCACCACCGCCCCGGCAGTATTCTTCTCGGCTATCGCCTGTTCGATGACAGTATCAAGATTTTTCAATCGGGAAGATATCATGCCGACCGATTCCGGTTTAACCATGGGAATCCGGGGTAATACCGATTTGGTCATACCAACCATAGGAACTGCAAACAATAAAAGAGAAGTAGAAATAATCATAGGAGTTAAATGCATGCGTTAATCTTTCTTTTGGATATGGTGATGTAATCGCTCATGTAACCGGCGATGGGTATCTTTAGGGATCGATGGTTCTTGATGCCGCGAATGCAGCAGCTTAACCGTTTTCCGGAAGGTATTGATAAATGCCTGACAAGGTTTACAATTAGCAATATGCTGATCGATTTTCTTGCAGATTTTTGGATCGATATCCCGATCGATATATTCCGATAATTTATTAAAAATACTTTTACAAATCATAATATTATAATGACATAGATTAGGTTGAATTTACAATAGCTACTTTTTCGGTTTCAGATATTCATCCAGTTGTTCTCGAACAAACAACCGCGCTCGATGTAATCGCGATTTAACCGCTGCCACCGATATCCCCAGGATTTTCCCGGTCTCTTCATTCGATAGCCCTTCAATATCCCGCATGGTTATTACTGTTCGGTATTCAATCGGTAATGCCGCGATTGCAGTATCAATCTTTTCATTCAGTTCTTTTTTTAACAGCGACCGGTCCGGAATATCGCTCCAATCGACAATCTCCCGCTGCTTGATTTCTTTATGATCAATGATAATCGGTTCATCAATGGAATCGGTTTTAATCGTTCGTTTCCTAAATCGAGATATTACGAGGTTAGTGGTAATCCGGTGCAACCAAGTATTAAAATTCGAATCTCCCCGGAACGATCCAAGATGGTTATATGCCCTTAAGAAGGTTTCTTGTAAAATATCTTCGGCATCTTCCCGGTTATTCACCAGATGATATGCCAGGGTATATATCTTCCGCTCATTGCGATTTACCAATTCGGTGAACGCCGTTTCATCCCCGGATTTACTGCGGGCAATCAACTCTTGTTCATCAAGGTCGGATAATGGTTTCGTTGGATTAGCCATATAAAGAGATTGCAATATATGCTAAGTATCATATTCCATATTTCTCTTTTATGGCAAGTTCAGCCAGTTGTTAGTTGTTAGTTTTTAGTTGTTAGATTAATAAGAAACCGCAAATTCTATTGTTCTTTCGTTCCTTCCGCTCTTCCATTTATGCATTGATAATTTTATAGCTATAAGTAATCGGGGCAGCATATTTCAAGGTTGCGCCAACCGGGCAGTATTTTTCATGGGATAACTCGATTGCATGCTTAACCTTATTCTCATCCAGATTTTTCCCGTAGAGTAGATACTCGATGTTGATCGCAATCGCCCGTTTCGGATGCTCCGGTGCCTGTTGAACCTTAACATTCATTTCGAACCGGGTTAACTCTTGTTTCGATTTCTTGAGTATCGCAACAATATCTAATCCGGTACATGCGCCTACTGATGCCGGGATGAGTTCAAATGGAGTTGGTGCTGATCCTTCTCCCCCATTTTCCTTTTTCGCATCCATCGGAATCAGATATCCCGACCCGGTTTTCGCTTCAAACCGCATATTCCCTTGCCAAATCACGGTTGCTTCTGGCATACCTTATCTCCTTCAAATTAACTGGTTTTTATTCTAACTTCTCACTGCTGACTTCTAACTTCTGATTTTTTACCCGTTCCCACCGAGAACGAAAATCAATCCGAACAGAGCACCTAATCCGGTGCTTAGATACGGATTGCAGGTTATCGCTCAGCCACCCGAACTTCCGGCCAACCGAGATACCATGCTGAGTAAGAATCCGATCCCCCCACCAATAATTATCGCGAATATAATCTTAAATAGCATAATTTTCCTCATGTATTTATTAGACGTACTAATTGAGAAAGAGATTCTGATTTGGTAAGTGTAATGAAGTCAGCAATATTAGTTTTGACTCGGTTCTTCTATCTTATTCACATACCCAGCAATACCTACCGCCATTAAATACCAGAACAACAGCGCTGCTTCCCCTCGGAAAATATAATCGACAATATTCCTCAAGAAAAATCCAAAAAGGGCGATGAGTGTTACCAGGAATAGCTCTTTAATAAATGGATTGGTCTCTCTGCGATACCCTTTCCAGAAAGTTATTGCAAAGGTAATCCATAATCCGAGCAGAATCACCGCTCCAGGGATACCGATTTGCAAGGCCGTATCCAAAAATACATTATGGCAATGAACCATCGGAACCCCGGAGTCGGCATCGAGTCCTTGTGGATAATAGTGTAAATAGTTTTCCATGCCGAATCCGATACCAGTTAAAGGATGTTGTGCAATTGCTGAGACTGCAAATTGCCATAGATGGAGTCTAACCAGAAAGGTATCTTCGAGCCCTTGTTTTTGCCCGGATAGTGTCGCTGGTATCGGATGTTGCCAAAGAGTTAAGGGAAGCAAAATTAATATCAGAAGCAAAACCGCAACCGTTACATATAATATTTTCCGACTCCGAATTATGCCATAGAGTAGAAATTGGGCTATGATCGCAACCCATCCAGCTCGACTATAGGTCAGAAACTGGGTTACCAATCCCAGTATAAAACCGATAATCGCTATCGATTGCCATAGTTTACCGAGTTTAATTCGGGTTTGAATGAAAATGAAGGGGATGATTAATAGTAGATAGATACTAAGAAAATTATAATCTGCACAAACCGAACTTATGCGAACGTTTCCGGTGAATAGATTTCCATGCAGGATAATAAATTGGATAATCCCATATAATGAAATAGGTATCGAGCCAATAAGTAGTCCTAGCAGAACGAATTTAATCTGGTTGATTTGCCGGATAGAATATACGATACCATAATAGAGTAACCCGTACATTCCTACTTTCTTGAATAACTGCTGCCAACTGTAAGTAAAATCAGCTGCAGTAACGAGAGAAATCGCCACCCAAAGGGAAAAACCGATCAGCCAATAATCTATCGGGGTTCGTCTCATGATCGTTTTCCATGAAGTAGTATTATTCTCCCGATGCTTCAGTACCAACTGGATTCCCGTACAAAAAGCAATGAGGAAAATTAAAATTGTTCGTAATGCTCCGGTATGTGAGAAGGGCAAACTTATCCCGAGGAATATGATTGAGATTAAGTTTATTTGATCACATACCCGGCTCTTTGTTGGTTTTATTGAAGGAATCATCGTAGAATATAATTATTTGTGGCTTTTATTTATATCTATCATTTCAATTTTCAATTGATACTATAGCGAAACTTGCCGACCAAAGCAAGATTAGGAGTTGGATATAAAAAACGATTATCATCGGTAATGCAATTTGTCTTGGTTGCAGGGGATGTAATTTGTTGATTATAATATCATTTAATGTTAACTAGCCAGGACAGGTCTGTGAGAAGTCAACCCCTAAAAAATATTCTTATTTTGAATTTCGATTATCCCGGAGCAGTAATGCTAACGATACCAGCGATTATTGCTCTCCGAGAAAGCTTCCCTAATGCAAAATTGGTTCACTATCTAGGGAAAAATGTTGCTGAACTGTTGGAATATAGCCCATGTGCAGACCGGGTTATTATAAGAAATAAAAAAGCTAAGCTGGTTGATAAATATCGATTAGTTCAAACACTACGAAAAGAACCATTTGATGTAGTTATTTCTTTTTGCTGTGCCGAATCGAAAATACTACTCGCATATTTATCGAAAGCACCGATTCGTATCGGATTCGCGCAATCGAAATTACCGTTTCTTTTAACCCATCGAGTATTTCAGCCTCCTTTGGGAAGGCATATGGTAGAAAACAATCTGGATTTAATCCGGGTGCTTAATCCATCATGCACCACGCACCCGTTAACCGTTTGGTTAGCTCAAGAAGATTGTGATTTTGCAGACCGGTTCTGGGCGGAATATAACCTATCTTCTTCTCCGATTGTTATAGCTTTACATGCCGGAGTATCGGAATCTTATCGACGCTGGGCGCTTTCGTCAATGGCAGAATTAGCTGATCGCTTAATCCGGCAATTGCAAGCGAAAATTGTTTTTGTTGGAGGTGAACCGGATAAAACCATTACGGAAGAATTAATCAGTCAGATGCAGTATCAACCAATTAATGCTGTTGGAAAAACCGGGTTACGTCAATTGAGTGCGCTTCTAAAAAAGTGTTCCTTATATGTAGGGGTAGATAGCGGTCCGATGCATTTCGCAGCTGCAAGCGGTATTCCGGTAGTAGCGCTTTTCGGTCCCAGCGACCCTTTACGTGCAGGTCCTTATACCAAAACAGCATGGGTGATTCGAAAAGAGTTATCCTGCAGCCCTTGTTATAAAGGTGATTGCGATAATAATCTCTGTATGCAACAGATTACTGTTGATGAAGTCTTTACTACAATCGAGAATATTTTAAAAACAAAACCAATTAAATCAACTATTTGAATCTAGTGAAAATGAAAATTCTATTTGTAATGAATTACTGGGCGAACTTATGGCGTAGCGGTGAAGAAACGTTAATGGAAGAATTAGCAAAAGCGTTGCAGAATCAAGGAGCCCAAGTTGATTTTCTAACTCCGTTTACTTCTTCTTTCGACTATGATATTGTTCACATCTGCGGACAACGGAGATACTACTATGCTTTAGTTAAATTAATCGTTGAAAAAAACATTCCGTTTGTTATTTCACCGATTTATTTTCCTAGAAGCTTAACTCAACAAACCAAGAAAATGATAAACGCTCGACTATTCCACCATCCTAGAGAACTCTGTTATCTCATGAAACAAGCGGAGCTCGTTCTCCCCAATACTGATGCTGAAGCGAATATATTGAATCGTATATTCGGCAACTTAGAACACAAAATACATGTTCTTCCCGTAGGCATAGAAGATCGATTCGCTAATGCTGATGCCGAATTGTTCCGGAAAGAATTTGGTATATCCGAACCGTTTGTCTTGAATGTTGCCCGGATCGAACGTCGCAAAAATCAACATCGATTGATTCAGGCATTGCAGGGCACTGGATTAAAATTGGTAATTATTGGGGCTATCGCCGAAAAGAAATATTTCGAAGAAACCTGCCGGCCAGCGGATAAAGACGGATTAACCCTTTTTCTTAATCCGATACCTCACAATAGCGAACTATTATCCAGTGCTTATGCTGCATGCCGGGTTTTTGCGCTACCTTCTCATATGGAAACGCCGGGGATTGCCGCTATGGAAGCCGGCTTGGCAAAGGCAGCGGTTGTCGTTACTCCCATCGGTGGAGCTTTTGAGTATTTTGGGAATCACGCTTTATATTGCGATTCCGATAGTATCGTAAATATTCGAGCTAAAATTCTAGCCGCATGGGATACTTCTCCTGAACAGCGAGAACAATTACACAACCATCTTCTACAAAAGTATACCTATACACAGATCGCTAAACAGACGATAGAATATTATCAGCTAGCGATTAAAAAACACCAGAAACATCATTAAATTATTTCTTAAAGAAAGATATATTACAGCGATACAATTACCATGAAATCATTGCGTATTTTACATATCGAGACCGGTAAAACCTGGCGAGGGAGCCAGCGGGAAGTATTATATACCCTTGTTGGACAACGTAAACGCGGGCATGATAGTAGATTAGTATGCCCTCCCGGAGTACCTTTAGCTGCTCGCGCGAAAACCGCAGGAATTCCAATCTACGAAATCCCGATGGTTGGCGAGATTGATCCACGTACCGTATATCGGATAAATCAACTGCTTAAATCGTTCCATCCCGAAGTAGTTCATTTACAAAGTTCGCATGCACATGTGCTAGGTGGTATTGCAACGAGGCTGACCAAAGTACCGGCAGTGATTCTGAACCGCTGGCTGGATTTTCCGATCGATAAAAATATATTTAGTAAAATTAAGTATCAATATTTTTACGATATGATTATTACCGTTACTGAAGCAGTGAAACAGATTCTGGTAGAGGGTGGAGTTAATCCGGAAAAGATTACAGCAGTTTATCCTGCTATCGAAGCCAGTGAATATCAAATTCCAGAAACTAAAAATAGGTTGCGGCATGAATTGGGATTAGCACCGTATATTCCTGTAGTAGGATTATTAGCTTATTTGGAATACCGAAAAGGAGCGCAGACGTTACTTGGTGCAGCCCCAAAAATACTAAAAGTTTTACCAGAAACGAAATTTCTTATTGTTGGTGAAGGTCCTTATAAAGACCATCTAATAAAAATGACAGCGGAATTGGGACTAACCCAATCAGTGATTTTCCCCGGATTCAAAAAAGATGTAGCGCGCGTATTAGCGATGTTAGATGTATTAACCGTTCCATCTTATCTAGAAGCTGGTGCTGTCTGTTTAATAGAAGGCATGGCTACCGGGATACCGTTAGTGTCATCTACTGCCGGCGGAAATCCTGAACTAGTGCAAGATCGAGTTAACGGCTTACTAGTACCACCGAAAGATGCGGATAAACTGGCAAAAGCGATTCTGACCTTATTAACTGATAAACCGTTAGCGCAACAATTGGTTGCAACCGGGAATAAAATCGTTAGAGAGAAATTCAATATCGATACTATGGTCGATGCAATTTTAAATGTATATCGCGGTGTGTTAGTGAAAAAAAATTATCCAGACGTAGATTAGCAGGTTTGAATTGGATTTGAATCTTTTTTAGCGAAATAAAGAGATATTGTTGCAGGTAAAACCGCAGCGAGTTTTTGTTTTAAGATTGGTAGATAGATAATCTCGCTAGAATAATGCCCGATATCCAGCAAAACTAATTCTGCTAATTCCGCTTCTCGCGCTTGATGATGTTTAATATCACCGGTTAGAAAAACATCTACACCAGATTTGATTACCGAAGCTAATACACTCATTCCACTACCGGCAATAACCGCTGCAGTACGAATTATCCGATTCCGATTTCCAACAATTCGAATAGTCTCCAATTTCAGTTTCTGCTTAACTAGCTTTGCAAATCCAGCGAGTTTCATCGGTCTTGTTAGTTTTCCCGAAATACATACTATTGATTGCGGATATGGATTATCCAGCGGATAAATATCATAGGCTACTTCTTCATAAGGATGCGATTGCAGCATTGCCGAAATAATTCCGGTTAATTTCGCTTCCGGAACGATAGTTTCAAACCGAATCTCCTCAACAGATTCGAGTTTTTCGATTTTACCCAAAAAAGGTTTCGCTTTATTTCCTGCTCGGAAGCTACCGATTCCTAGTGTACGAAACGAACATTCGGAATAATTCCCGATAACTCCGGCACCAGCATCAAATATCGATTGCGCGACCTTCTCGATATGCGTTGCTGGAATAAAAACCACCAACTTCTTTAATTTCGTTTCGGTAAAAGGAATAATATTCTTCTGGTTCTGCAACCCGATGAGGTTCGCTATATGCCGGGTAGTTCCATCAGGTGCAAAATCCAGATTAGTATGCGCAATATATACCGCAATATGATGTTCAATCAGGTTGGCAATCATTTTCGCTAATGGAGAACTGGTTACCAAAGATAATAATGGAGTATAGATTAATGGATGATGGGCAATAATCAGATTGGACTTCGTTTTGATTGCTTCTTCAACAACAGTAGGAGTTATTTCTAAACTGATTAATATTCGATCTACCGGTTGGTCTGGATTCCCAAGTTGTAATCCGATTTTATCTCCTGGTATAGCTAAATAAGGAGAATATAAGGTCTCGATAATCTCTACAACTTTGGCAACGGTAATCGCCATTATAGAATCCGAGTTTGGATTTTGGGATTTGGAATTTAAAAACTGGTGGGCCCACTCGGGATCGAACCAAGGACCACCCGGTTATGAGCCGGGAGCTCTACCAACTGAGCTATGGGCCCGCTTAAGGACTAACGCAATGAAAAATGAAAAATTAAACCACTATATCGCCTGTTCTTCAATGAACTCGCGAAGCCGTTTACTGCGGGTCGGATGCCGCAGTTTCCGTAACGCTTTCGTTTCAATTTGGCGTACCCGTTCCCGGGTAACATTAAATATCGCGCCGACTTCTTCCAGCGTTCTCGGATATCCATCACCGATACCGAACCGGAGTCGGAGTACTTTTTCTTCCCGTTCGGTTAAGGTTTTTAGGATACGTTCAATCTGCTCCTGTTTCAGAACATTAGTTGTCGCATCGACTGGAGAAGTAACGAATTCATCTTCAATAAAATCACCGAAATGGGAATCGCCATTTTCCCCGATTGGAGTCTCTAGCGATATCGGTTGCTGCGCAATTTTATATACCTTTCGAATCTTATCTACCGTTAAGCCTAAAGCTTTAGCAATTTCATCCGGAGTAGGTTCGCGCCCTAAATCCTGAACCAATACCCGGGTAACCCGGTTCATCTTGTTAATCGTTTCAATCATATGTACCGGAATTCGGATGGTTCTTGCCTGGTCGGCAATCGCCCGGGTTACCGCCTGCCGAATCCACCAAGTGGCATAAGTACTGAATTTATATCCCCGTTTATATTCGAATTTATCTACCGCCCGCATGAGACCGATATTACCTTCTTGAATCAAATCCAGGAAATGTAACCCACGATTGGTATATTTTTTCGCGATGCTCACCACCAACCGGAGGTTCGCTTCAACTACTTTCATTTTCGCATCATGTGCTTCCCGTTCACCATCATCGATGAGTTTACTCATCCATTGCAATTCATCCCGATTATTTTCCGCTTCTTCTTCAACCCGCTTGATTTTAATGATGCAATTCTTGATCTGCCGATTGAACTCGGCAAAATGACTGATACTCAGTCCAGTTTCTTCTTCAATCTGCCGGAGTTTAGCTTTATTTTTTATTTTCCCGCGGGCGATTTCTTCAATCTGGTCCGGTTTCATCATCGTCAGCGTTTCGATTTCATGGATCTCTTTTTCCGCATCCTGAATCCGCAAATAGAGCCGCTTAATCCGCACCGCGACTCGTTCAACTTCATCGAAGTTGAGGTTCATGTCCAGCAAATATTCGGTAATCTTCTTATATCCGGCTTCAAACTTCTTCTGATCTTGAACCGATGGTTTCCGCCGTTTTAATCTCGCTTTCAATCGCAGGATAGATGCGACCTCTTTTTCCATCGCTTTAATCAACCGACTTAATCGGCGGATGATCGGTCGTTTATCTTCGATAACACTCTCTTCCAACGGCAGTCGGAATACTTCACTAACTACCGCTGATCCACTTTCAATCCGTTCCTGCAACTTATGTAGTTCTTTAGCTACTATACCTGACCGGACTACTGCCCGGATGATTTTCTCTCTCCCTTTTTCGATCTTTTTTGCTAAATATACTTCTTCATCCCGGTTTAATAACGGTGTTCGACCCATTTCACGCAGATACATTCTTACCGGGTCATCACCTTTAATCGCATCGGCAAAAGGTAAAAACTCTTTAAAAACTTCTTTTTCAGCTGGTTTCGGTGCCGCTTCAACCGGAGGAAGGTTATCTTCAGTATCGATTACCGGAATATCCATTTCCGCTAAATCGGAAATAATCAGGTCGATTTCCTCGGTACCCAAATCTTCCGGCAACATTTCGTTTAATTCATCGTAGGTAATATGCCCTTTTTCTTTGGCATGCTGGATGATTTGCGCGAAATCTTTTGCACGTTGTTCTTTCGCTAAATCGACAATAGCCATATTTTACCTCGTTTTTGGTAGATTAATGCGTAACTAAATATTATAACCTAAATTGTTATATTTTAACACTTGAAAATATTTGATTATTCAGAATGTAAAAGTAAATATAGTTTGGAGGAATATTGATAGTTCGCTTATTTCCCCTTAGATAATTGAATATATTCATGTTGTAACTGTTTAACCAACTCGATATTCCCAGCTTGTTCAGCTTGTTTTAGCTTCTCTTGAATCTCTTTCAGCTGCAGTTTCCGCTGCCGGACTCGAATACGGGTAACAAAATCCGATAATGCGATCGTATTATCCGGATATTCTAATTCCTGCATCTCTAATTCTGATATCAATTGGGAATATTGGTCAGTATCAAGCGCCTTAATTAACTCCTGAGCGATCAATCGTTTATCTAGTTTCGATTCATCCAATTTAAATAGTTCAGTAGCTATCGTTCGATATTCTGGTCGGATAAAATCTGTTGCATTTAGCATTGATTTTGCCGTTGGAATCAAACTCGGGTCGTTCATTAAAAGGCTTAATATATCCCGTTCTACTCGAAAACTGCTTTCTTGCACCAAATCCAATACCGTTTTATTGCCACTCGCAGTAGGTTCAGTTCCCGGTTTCCGCGTTCTTTTAAGCCGGGTAAACTGGGTTTTTACCGCTAATATATCTAGACGAACCGACTCCGCTAATTGTTTCAAATATAAATCTTGTTCTACCGGCTGAGGAATCCTAGCGATCATCGGCAGGATATTATTCACCACCTGCACTTGCGCATCGATGGTATGAATCCCATACTGCTGCATTGCTACTTGGATAGCGAATTCTACCGGCCGTTTCGCCTGCTGCACCAAATCGAGGAATTTATCTTTTCCTTGTTTGGAAATGAACTCGTCCGGGTCTTTCCCTACCGGTAATGCTACCACTTTGACTCCTAACCCAACTGCTACCAACTGGTCTAATCCGCGTAACGAGGCGGCGATTCCTGCCGGGTCGGTATCATAGATTAATACCGCTTCACTGGTATACCGACGCAATGTCCGCGCTTGTTCCGAGGTTAATGAAGTACCTAACGTCGCAATGGTATTCTCGATTCCCGCATGATGAGCGCGGATACAATCCATATATCCTTCAACGATAATCGCATACCCCTGTTCCCGAATCGCTTTCATAGCCAACGGTAATCCATATAAACAATAGCTTTTTCGGAATACCGGGGTTTCTGGTGAATTAAGATATTTCGGGAGCCGGTCGTCTAATACCCGGCCGCCGAACCCGATAATCCGCTCTTGTGCATCGATAATTGGAAACATTACCAGGTCCCGGAACCGGTCATAATATCCGGGGCCACGTTCGGTAGTCGCTTCTCTCTGGATAATCAACCCGGCTTTCTCTAGTATCGATACTGAGTATTTCTTTTTAGCAGCCGCGGTCATCAGGTTATCCCACCCGGGTAGCGCATAGCCTAATTTAAACTTCTGGATGGTATCTTCGCTGAGTTTTCTGGTTTCTAAAATATATTTCTGGGCGGATTTCCCTTGGGGAGTAGATAAACACCGCTGATAATATTCCATTGCCAGTTTGTTTAATGCATAGATCGAATCTTTCTCTTTCGCGAGTTTATCTTCATCTTCAGAAACTTTCTGAGTTACAATCGGGATACCGGCACGTTCGGCTAGATACCGTACTGCTTGATTGAAAGATAGATTATTCTGTTTCTGTATGAAGGTAATAACATTACCACCGATACCGCAGCCGAAACAATGGAATATCTGTTTCTCCCGATGCACCATAAACGATGGAGTTTTCTCGTTATGGAACGGGCATAATCCTTTATGATTCCGACCGGAAGGTTTTAACGAGACATATTCGGATATGATATCAAGGATATCATTGGCATCTCTAACTCGATCAACAAAATCCTGGGTAAATCGTTCCATGATAAATAACTCAATGTTAAATTAGCAATATGCAATTCTCAATTTTAAATTGCTAATTGTATATTTTTAATTGAGGCTTTTATACTGTTCTATCAACTTTTTAAGATTACTCGCAAACTTGGTATCATCCTGATTCGTATGCGGTTTCGGACCTTTGGTTCTACCGCCAGCACGGCGGAATTTCTGCTGGAGATGCCGTTCAGTTAACATCCCATCCATCTTTTCATCGGTATATATTTTACCGCGGGGAGATATCGCCGCAGCCCCTTTAGCCAGAACAATCGCTGCCAACCCATAATCCTGGGTAACGATTATATCCGATTTCTTGGTTCGATTGATAATGGCGATATCAGCCGCCTGCGGTTCCTGGTCTACCTGAACGATATCTACTCCCGGCTGCTCTTCCAAAAAATGGGCATAACTACTCACCATCATAACATCTACCTGATATTCCCGGGCGATGTTGACAATAATCTCTTTCACCGGACAAGCATCAGCATCAACTATAATCTTCATAATAAAACCTGTTAAATGGTTAAATAGTTAAATAGTTAAATAAGACCAGTAGTTAGGTAAAGGTAAAGGAGTGAGTTTTGTTGTTAGTCTTAGGTTGTTGGTCTTTTACTAACAACTTTGCCAAACCACTTAACACACTCCCTTACCCTAACCTAACTACCATACCTGGTTTTGATTTACTCGTTTAACTACTAAACTATGGCAAATATAACACAGGATTGACCGCTTCTTTCCCTTTTCTGATTTCGAAATGCAGATGGGGACCAGTAGCGTTCCCAGTCTGACCGACCAAGGCAATCACCTGACCCCGGGTAACCCGTTTATTCTTTTTAACCAAATTCTTCGCGTTATGTGCATAAACGGTCGACCAGCCATTCTTATGTTCGATAATGATTATGTTCCCATATCCACCGAGCTCGTTATCGCTATAAATCACTTTGCCGGATTTAGCAGCATAGATTTTGGTTCCTTTTTTCACACAAATATCTATCCCTTGATGAACCCTACCATTGCGTTCCCCGAAAAAAGAGAGCACTTCTCCTTCCACCGGCCAGACGAACCCTTGCGCTGATACCGCTTCATTCGGTTTAACGGTGAACGGTTTCGGCTTTTCAGATTGAATAATAGTTTTACGATGTTTTGAGGTATGCGCGCAACCGAAGAGGAATACTAAACAAACGAGCGAGCTTAAAATAGCTAAGATTCGGGTCTGTTTCATCCGAAATAGTTTAGCACAGCACAGGTATAAGAATCATTTCAAATTTAGCATTTAGCATTGCAAAATGCAGTTAAATAGTTAAATGGTTAAATGGTTAAATAAGTAAAACCCAAACTGGATTCGGTTATGGGTATATAAATAGATGTTTTTCGGTCGTCTTGTTTAAAAGCGCTCCTCTGCTTTTCTTCTTACTTCTGCTATAACTTTACAACCTTCTCTTTTACTTATAGACTCGTTATTACCTTGTTTTAAGGTTTTAGTTTTGATATCAAATTCGCCGATTACTTCTGTTTCTCCCCTTGCAATACCTTCTTCGATTCTGAGATACCTACCATCTGGAGATAATAAGAAAACTGTATGTTCAAAACTAAAATATGTATCACCATGAAAATGGTATGTCTGCCTATTGTCTTTTTCGTCACGTATAATCAACCAAACATAATGATAACCATAATCTAACCAATCATCTTTTATCCATAATTCAGCTGTTAACGTTGTTTCTGGTATTTTTGCAGATAAGACTAATTCTTCTTTTTCCCATGGTTGAGTCACTAAGAGAATAATCCCTATAAATCCAAGCACAATAATAGCCAGAAAACAATATAAAAGTATTTTAATTATTTTTTTACTTCTCTTTATTTCAGATGCCATACTAATTTGTGGTTTTAAATTAAAATTTTAAAATGCTAAATTTGAAATAATTTTATATCATATTCCCGGCGTTTGCGGTGGCTGAGAGTCAGATTCAGGCGTGGGAGCGGATTCAGACAACGGTTTTTCTTTGGAATTGAGGGCATCGAACGCGCAGTCGGTGCAATCGAGACATCGGATACATTCCGGGCTGGATTGGTCTAAGAAGATTTCATGGTCGACCGGGCATTTATCTTTGCAGATATAGCAGGATGTGCATTTTTCAGCCTTAACTTTCATCTGATATAGACTGAATCGGTTGAAGATAGCGAACATTGCCCCTATCGGACAGAACATCCGGCAGAACGGCCGGTTATAGGCAACGAAACTTAAGAGGAATAATGCGAGTAGCGATAACCGGAGTCCATCAAAGAACGCCCAGGTGAATGCCGCCGGATTGCAACTGGCTACTCCGGCAAACGCTGCCCCGCTACCACTACTGCATTGGCTTTTCCATAATCCCAAGGTTCGCGGGAGAACGACTTCCAACGACCCTGCCGGGCATAAGGTGCAGAAGAAATAGTTTGATGGCGCAGCCAGACTGGTTCCTTTATCGGTACCGAAGAAGATAGGAATCATCAAGACCATGATAATTAACACCCCATATTTGATATGTTTTCCCCAATCCGGTAATGCTTTTTTAGGTGAAGGGATTTTATGGAGCAGTTCTTGTAGAAATCCGAAAGGGCAAATCCAGCCGCACAACATTCTGCCGATTAAGGAGCCGATTAACAGGATTAAGCCGACAACAATAAACGGAATCATACCCCGGGCGAGGAATAACCCAATGGCTCCTACCGGACAGGCGAACGCTGCTGCCGGACATCCCCAACAGTTTAACACCGGAACGCATATTTGCTGGTATTGAAAAAAGAAAGGATTCAATGCAAAGATTGAGACGGTTTGAATCGTTCGCCGTAATCGATGATATGTTTTTCGTTTAAAAGACATATATTTTAACCGCGAATTTATCGAATTTTACGAATTACGGTTAAATGGTTAAATAGTAAAATAATTAAATAATTATTTGCAGTATTCGAATTTAGGATTTGTTTCGGATTTCGATATTCGATATTCGGATTTGCCTTTAAGCACCTATATCCGTTCGATATTGCATATCTTTAAATGAAACTGATTTAACCGCTTTATATACATTCTGCCTTGCATCAGCAATATTATTCCCAAGCGCAACTATATTTAATACTCGACCGCCGGATGTAATAATTTTCTCATCTTTAATGCGTGTTCCTGCATGATAGACGAACAATTCATCGGAAAGGTTTATATCGCTTAATCCCGAAATAGGATATTTGGTTTCATATTTCCCGGGATAACCACCAGAAGCTAGAACCACACAAACCGCTGCCCGATGATCCCATTCGATCTCAATTCGGTCAAGTTTATTAGCTAGACAGGCCAAAATAATATCGACTAAATCGGTTTTTAATCGAGGGAGGATAACCTGGGTTTCCGGGTCTCCAAACCGGCAGTTGAATTCGAGGAGATATGGTTCTCCATCAACTACCATCAATCCGGCATATATTATTCCAATATACTGGATTCCATCTTTATTCAACCCTTGGATAGTTGGCACCAAGACTTTATCATATATCTTTTTCGCTAATTCCGGGCTGACATTCGGGGAAGGAGAGATCGAACCCATCCCTCCGGTATTTAAACCTTGATCATTATCCAACGCCCGTTTATAATCCTGCGCGGTTACCATTGGAACAATCGTCGTTCCATCAGTAAACGCCAGCATCGAAACCTCTTTTCCGACCAAACAATCTTCAATTATGACCCGCTCGCCGGCCGCACCAAACGCCTTCTCTGACATGATTAGGTCTATTGCATCAACCGCTTCGTTTTGAGTTTTGCAAATTAATACCCCTTTACCGGCAGCTAACCCATCAGCTTTAACCACTTTCGGCATTTTAATGGTCGAAATATACTTAACGGCTTCATCCCGGTTATCGAAGATTTTATAATTTGCAGTCGGTAATCCATGCCGGGTCATAAACTGTTTCGACCAGACCTTGCTTCCTTCAAGCTGGGCAGCGGATTTTGTAGGCCCAAAGATTTTTAATCCTATTGCCTGGAAATAATCTACTATCCCTTCGGTTAACGGAACTTCAGGACCAACTACGGTTAAATCTATCCCGTTTTTAACCACAAATTCTGCTACCTGACTGAAATCAGGTTTTATAGGTATACTAACGCATTCAGCTAGTTCAGCTATCCCAGCATTTCCCGGGATAGCATAAAGTTTAGATACTTGACGAGATTGGGATAACTTCCTCACTATCGCATGCTCTCTACCACCACCACCGATAACTAATATTTTCATATGATTTTGTGTTTTGGAATATAATGAGATTGTGGAGTTGAACCCGAATTGGTCGGACCAATTCGGGTTATGCTACATTATTGTAATCCGCATAAAGCGGACCTAAGTTGAATTATAGTCCATTGGAGAATAATTCAAATTGGTTTTATAACTATAGTAATTTCAATACCACTAATTTTCATCAAATTGAGTAAAATACAACTTGTGTACAGAAATTATACAGTATTCAAGAAAATCAGTTTGGAAAGTTTCCAAACTGATTCATTATGCGGTATCGACTATTTTATAACAACTTCTTTTTTGCCTTTAGTAACTTCGCCGATAAGGTGGGGATGTTCGCCCAATTTCTCTAATGCAGTCGTAATATTCTTAACCTCAGATTTATCAACAATTAAAACCAGCCCAATTCCCATATTAAAGGTCCAGAACATCTCATGCTCCGATACTCCGCCATCTTTCTGCAACATTTTGAATATTTCAGGAACATTCCAACTTGATTTATCTATGGTTACCCCAATATTTTCGGGTAAGATTCGCGGGATATTATCATAGAATCCGCCGCCGGTAATATGTGCCATACCCCTAATTGCGGATTGTTGATTGCGGATTGCTGATTTAAAAGTATATTTATCCGGATATAGGATAGGTAGAATTGAAGGGGCATAACATTTATGGGGAATCAACAACACCTCGCCGATAGAAGCTGATAATGCATTGATATAATCGAACGGATTATATTTATCTTTCTCAAAGATAATTTTTCTGGCTAATGAATACCCGTTGGTATGCAGTCCTGAACTCTCAAGCCCGATAACTTTATCTCCCGGCTTGATAGTATTTCCATCGATGATTTTATCCCGGTCAACAACTCCGACAATAAATCCAGCTAAATCATATTCTCCGACCGGATAGAATCCCGGCATTTCTGCCGTTTCCCCGCCGATAAGCGCACAATCGGATTGCTTACATCCTTGTGCTACTCCTTTAATAACCGATTCTAGAACTTTCGAGTCGAGTTTTCCAGTCGCAATATAATCCATGAAAAAGAGCGGGATTGCTCCCTGCACCAGGATATCATTAACGCAATGGGAAACCAGATCAATTCCAATCGTTTCATGTTTATTCATCTGAAACGCAACTTTTAGTTTGGTACCAACTCCATCAACACTACTCACCAGAATTGGAGTTTGGAATCCGGTCTTTTCCAGTGAGAAAAGCCCTCCGAATAGACCGAGGTCGCTAACCACCCCGGGAGTAAAAGTATCTCGCGCGTATTTTTTTATTCGGGTTAGCAGAATATTCTTTGCCGCAGTATCAACACCGGCATCTTTGTAGGTTATCATAGAGACAAGTTAAATAAGTTAAATGGTTAAATGGTTAAATTTAAAACTCGTTTAGTAGTTAGGTTATGGTAAGGGAGTAGGTTTAGTAGTTCGGTTGGGTAGTTGGTACGCCGTTAACTCCTCCAGATTAACAACCTAACTTACTACTGTATCCTTACCTAACATCAGTTCTTAGTTGACCATAAAACCAAGGAACCATTCACCCTTTATTCCAGATAATATTTATTTTTTATTCGCTTTTTTCGCTGCAGGTTCCTGCGTCACAATTTTCTTGGTGGTATCTTCAGTTAACCGTTTAAACCCAACCGCCGCATATTCCGTCCAAGGCGCTTTTGGGAAATTCTTTACCGCAGCTTGATAGACTTCTTTAGCTTTTACCAGATCTCCCAGATGAAATTCATAGATTTCTGCCAGTTTAACCGCGGCATATGCTGCTTTTCCCTTATCACCCATCGGCGGGTTGTTCATCGTCGCAGTATATGATTTAATCGCGGCATCATAATAAGGCTGCGCTGCTTTTATATCTTTCATCTCTTTTCGATAGATACTGCCGACTTCTACATTCGACCAAACCGCAAAATCTTGCGCTAACGGGTCTTTAGCATATTGTTCCTGTACCGATTGATATACCGCAATCGCTTCCTTATACTTTTTCAACTGTTTATAGGAATCGGCGATATTAAACTCAGCTTCCGCTTTCTGTATTCGCGGTAATGTCGTAAATTTCGTAGTAATAATCTGGTAGGTTTCAATCGCCGCAGGGTATTTCTTGGTCGCCCGATATATTTCCGCCATCGACCAATAGATACTATACTGCTGTCGTTCATTTTTACCGGATTTAGCCAACATGATTTTATAGGTATCAAGCACTTTGGAATATTGTTTATCCGCTTTATATCCCTGCACCATCAGGCTATAGATGTTAAAGAGATCCTGTTCATTTTTCCCGAATTTCGCCAGCATGGTATTACATGTTGCTACAAGTTGCGCGGTTTTTTTGGTCTGGAGATAAATTCCGGCTATCTGGAAATAAGCATCCAGTTTCTTCCGGTCATCAATATTCGAATTCGCTAATTCAGTAAAACCTTGTACCGCCTCATCCCATTTCTTTTCCTGTACAAAGGTACCTGCACGATAAAACCGAACTAATGGAATGAGATTGGTATTGCTACTATACGTCGAAATAACCTTATCATATTGCCCGATAGCTTCTGCGAATTTAGATTGTTGGACATAGGCCGCGGCAATATCCAATTCTGATCGAACCACCCATTCGCTGGAAGCCGGATATTTTTTTATCACCTGCTGATATTCATTGATGGCTTTATCGAATCGACCGAGGTTCATATTACTCATCGCATGGGCATATTGCGCTTCCGCTGCCCGAGGGTCGTTCGGATATCGCTGCAAGAAATCATCTAATTTGATCATCGCGGTAACGAAATCCCGCTGCTGAAATGCGATTTGCGCATCCTGCATAATCCGTTCCGGTTTATGCCGACCGCAACCGGATATCGTTAATCCGACTATCCCAATAATAATACCAACCAGTCCTAATTTGATTATGTTACTGATACTAAATCTAGATTTCATACTTTCCTCCTGAATATAATTAAATGGTTAAATAGTCAAATGGCTAAATCAATATTCTTTCGGTAGTCCCAGTCAATTTAACCATTTAGCTATGTAACTATTTAACAGTTTTTTCTATGTTGGTTCAATCGGACTTGCTTTTGCCGATTTTAAAGTACTCGCTACCAGCGATAATCCTTCTCGAAACAAGGTACATAATTCATAACCCGTCCGCACTGATACTAACCGATGCCAAAGATATCCCGGTCGCAGATGAAACGAGCGAATCGCATGATTCCGCAACTGCCATAATTTATCTTTCGGCATCGTGGGAGTTTCTAGAACCGGGAATGCCGCAGTATTATCGAGCACATCCGCATCTTCAGAAGTCCACCCTTGGGTAATAGCTTCCTGCCGAAACTTCGTTCCCATTCGCGGTACTGCGATATTAAACGAAGCGAAATCCGGCTGAATTTGTTTTGCAAATTCGATGGTGTTCAACGCCGATGCTTCGGTTTCACCGGGTAATCCTAACATAAAATGCGCTAAGGTGCGAATCCCGATTTTCCGGCAGAAGGAAAATATTTTTTGTACCTGCTCTTTCCGAATCCCTTTCGCATACTGTTCGAGAATATGTTCATCGCCGCTTTCAACTCCAAACTGAATGGTATGACATCCGGCGGATTTCATCAACTGTAATAACTCTTCATCCACTACATTCACCCGGGATAAACAAACCCAGGTATAATTCAGGTTACTCTGAATCATAGCTTCGCAGAACGATACCGCATGTTTTCGGTTCGCGGCAAAGGTTAAATCTTTCACCCACGCCTCGTGAATCCCGAACCGCTCTTTGAGTAGCTTTAACTCTGCAACCACATTATCAATATTCCGTAATTTCAAGGGTAATTCACTTCCGATACAAAAAGTGCATTTAAACGGACAGCCGAAATTAGTTAAGGTGCTGGCAAACGGCATCGTTCTTCCATGCGGAATCCGATATTTTTTCCAGGGGAATAATTCATACCTGGCTATCGGGAGGCTGAATTCTTTTTCTTCAGTAATCCGCCTGCCTTCGATAATCCGATCCTGATACCGATAAATCAAATAATCGATTGGTTCACCGTTGGTTCCTTGCAGATACTTGAGTATAGCATCACTGGTAAAATCCAATAAGATGGCATTCAGGAATGGGTATTTCTGCATCAGTTCTTTTCCGCGATGCAACAGAATATCGCCGGTAGCAATGATGCGAATGCGGAATTGCGGATTCCGGACTGCTGCATCTACCACTCGCCGGATAAAAGCGAAATCTTGCCGCCAGGATACCGCACCGGTTAAAAAGAAGATGGTATCGATATCCAGATTCTGGATTCGGTTAAATGTTTCTGCTTCCGATAACCGCAATAGATTCGCATCTAATGCCAGCACTTGATGTTCCTGCGCAAGGAATCCGCTTTGAACCAATAGATCATACGGATGCCAGTAATATTTCGCCTTCGAAACATGGCTGCAATAATAATCCCGGAGATAAAGCTGGTCGCCCGGTGGATTGAGTAATAATATTTTTGACATTCTACCCTTTTTTCCTTTTGAATTTTCAATAATTAACCGATTATCAATATAATTCGCATTTCTTTCTATTCTTGATTATTATTAAAATTATTTGTTTATGTAAGGAGAATCTTTAAATACCCACAAGATAAATAACATAAATAATAAAAAGGGATAATAACTGATGCTGGTTTTGAATATAGTCGCATGATAAACAGAAAGAGTCCGGAGTTTTTTAAAATATATAATGAGAAAAAGGGAGATAAATGGGGCAACTAGAATCAAAAAGAAGATACCGATACTTGCTAGCCCAGACCATTTCCAAAATAATGAAGTTAGCCAAACTATAATCCATCCAGCATAAATTAAGAACAATACACCAAAAGAAATGTAAGGTGGTTTAGATACGGCTTTATCTTTCATTCGAAGACATAACATGAAATAAGCAAATATGCATAACAAAGGTATAATGAGATAAATTATAGTAAAAATAATAATTTCCTTAATGTTAATCGGTTCAAAAGTTATGTTTGTCATATTTTATAGTTCTTTATCTCTTTATTCAGTTAAATCTGCTAATTGTCGAAATCCGTACCGGATATAATTCCAGATTTGTTTCGCCGAGCCGGCATGTCGTAAGGTCCGGATGATATAACTCGGCCGGAAATAGAACTGGCGTAATGCTTGATTCCGTAACTTCGCTAATTCTGCTTTTGTCAAATAGAGCGTTGGTATCGCCGGAGAATCATACGCCGATTTCGGAATTTCACCCGGAGCTAATAATTTCTCTGATACCGCAATATCATAGAATTCCGTTCCCGGGAATGGATAAGCATAGAAGAACTCGATAAAATCCGGATCCAGCTCTTTCGCAAATGATACCGATGCGGCAAAGGTTTCTTTCGACTCCCAGGGTAATCCAATCAAAATATAGATACTGGTCTTAATCCCATGCTGTTTGCATAATCGGAGAGCGGTTCGCGCCTGGTCTAACGTTGCACTTTTTTTTATCTTATCCAGCATGGCTTTATCTCCGGTTTCAATACCAAACGCTATCAGCCAGCATCCTGCTTGTTTCATCGCTGCTAAGCGGTCGGAATCGATAGTATCGACCCGACTATTACAGGCCCAGTTGATATGCAAGTCCGCAGCTTTGATTTTTTGACATAATTCGATAATCCAGGTTTTGTTTAATGTAAAGGTATCTGCCCGGAATAAGAAATTCCGAATCTGGTGTTGGGTAACACATTCCTGTAGTTCGGCAACGATATTATCCGAAGTCCGGGTTCTCAGTTTCATTCCGGCAACCTGAGTCGATAAACAGAAGATGCAAGGATATGGACATCCGCGATTAGTAATAATCGTGGTTTGTGGTTCACCAATATCCGGCCGGATATACAACCGATTATCTATCAAATGCCGCGCTGGAAATGGAATTGAATCCAGCGTTTCGATAAATGGTCGGTCTGGATTCTTTATTATTTCGGATTTATTATTCCGGTAGGTTATACCGGTGATTTTCGACCACTCTGATTGGGTAACAAGTTCCTGCACGGTAATCTCGTATTCACCGCGGATAACCAAATCGAGTTTGGGATATTTCTCTAGAGTATCTATATCTAAAAATGCAAAATGTGCTCCTTTAGCTACTGTAATCAGATTCGGATTAATCTCTTTAGCAACGGTGCATGCCTGCATATCCGAATCCAGCGATGGAGTAGTAATACTAAGGAACATCATTTCCGGTTGGAAAGATTCTAAATCCTGCTGTAGAGTATCCCAATTCCCACCGATAACCGGATAGTCTTTAATCAAACATTGCGTTCCAGCTTTTTCAATAGCGCCGGCAATATACAGAAGGTCAATTGGCGGTCGAGCGGTAACGGTTTTCAGCCGGTCTATCGGAGTCTGGCATCGATCCTCTCGGATATATAATCCGGTTGGTGGAACGATTAGTATTGCCCGTTTTATCATAAATAACTATCGCTAAATTCAGGATAAATCGATATAAACTCTAGAGTTATTGTACACGGAAATGAGGACTCTCGACAACCGTATTTATTGAAAGGAAACCGCTCCCCTTCTTTGACGGAATCAGCATTATCGCATACAATAATGAGTAATTATGGAAGGAATTATCGGAGTTACCTATCGATGTAATGCAAAATGTGTAATGTGCGATACCTGGCGGTATCCCACCCGACCGGAACAGGAAATTAAGCCGGAAGTATTGCATAAATTGCCAGCAATGCAGTTCACTAATATCACTGGTGGTGAGCCTTTCGTACGTAACGATTTAGCCGAAATCGTTCATATCATTAAGAAGAAAACCAAACGGATTGTTATCAGCACCAACGGCTTTTTTACCGATCGGATTATCCAGCTCGCTAAGGAAAATAAGGATATTGGGATTCGAATAAGTATCGAAGGATTGCCGAAATCGAATGATGAATTACGCGGTATCAAGGATGGATTCGATAAAGGGCTTCGGACTCTACTAGAGTTGAAATATCTGGGAATTAAAGATATCGGATTCGGAATAACCGTTTCAGACCGGAATGCAAAAGACCTATTGGAATTATATAGGCTGGCAGACGCAATGCACCTCGAATTTGCTACTGCGGTAGTGCATAACTCCTATTATTTCCATAAGTTCAACAATGAAATTAAAGAGAAAGATATAGTAGCAGCTGAATTCCAAACCTTGGTGAACGAACTCCTGAAATCGAAGCGAATTAAAAACTGGTATCGGGCATATTTTAATCATGGAATTATCAATTATGTTTATGGTCGAAAACGATTATTGCCTTGTGAAGTAGGTTCCGATGTTTTTTATCTAGACCCATTCGGAGATATCCGACCATGCAATGCGATGGATGAACCGATCGGAAACCTGAACCAGCAGAATGCATTTGCTGAGATATGGAATAGTCCAGGAGCGAAAACCATGCGGCAAAAGGTGGCAACTTGTGATAAGCAGTGTTGGATGATTGGCAGCGTAAGTCCGGCAATAAAAAAATACCCTTGGCAACCAACCCTGTGGGTACTCCGAAATAAATTCAAATTATAAAGATCACGATAATCATCCGGTTAAATGAAAATAGCGTTTATCGGTCAAAAAGGTATCCCAGCTACTTGGGGCGGTATCGAATACCATGTTGATGAACTGGCTACTCGACTAGCCAACCGCGGGCATCAGATAACCGTATATGTGCGTAATTGGTATACCCCGAAAACCAAATCCGAAATCAGTAATCCGAAATCCGAATTATATAATGGGATTCGGTTGGTTCGAACACCTACCCTTAAGACCAAACATCTCGATGCAATTATTCATAGTTTTACTTCTACAATTCATGCACTATTCCAGGATTATGATATTATTCACTATCATGCGATTGGTCCCGCATTCTTCTGCTGGCTGCCGAAATTATTTGGGAAACGAGTAGTCGTCACCATTCATCGATTTGATTATCTAGCAGCAAAATGGAGTGGATTCGCTCAATATAGTCTACGGCTTGCCGAAAAAATTGCACTGCGAATTCCAAGCCGAACTATCGTTGTTGCCCGACACCAGCAGGACCATTATGCGGTACAGGGATATACCCATTTAACCTATATCCCTAATGGAGTCCCAATCCTAGCCCAGGTAAATCCAGAAATCATTCGGCAGAAGTATGGACTCGAAAAAAACCAATACCTCTTTTTCGCTGGTAGATTGACTCCGGAAAAACGAGTCCATTGGCTTCTACAAGCGTATCAGCAGCTAAACCAAGATTATCAATCCCGATACAAACTGGTTATCGCCGGTGGTAGTAGTGCTACTGATACCTACGAAACCAGCCTGCATCAAACCGCAACATCTATACCAGGAATTATTTTTACCGGATATGTTCAAGGGCGCGAAAAACAGGAGTTGTTTAGTAATGCCAAATTATTTATTCTTCCTTCAGAAGTTGAAGGATTACCTATTGCCCTGCTTGAAGGCATGAGTTTTGGCCTCCCCTGTTTAGCCAGTGATATACCGCCGCATCGGGAAGTGATTCAGAATAATCGTAACGGATATTTATTTATGCAAGATTCTTTATCCGATTTACAAAATAAATTGAAAAGCATCCTGGCAAAATCGGATGGCGAATTAACGCAAATCGGAAATGAAGCGAAACAAAAAGTTATCGCTGATTATAACTGGGATGATATTGTTGTCCGAACTGAACAGGTTTATGCCGAATTAATTTTGCATTAATCGGAATAATCGCTTGATTATAAGTCTGGTTTTTATTCTATTTTAATGAAAACTCTTGACTTTCTACTGAATTTCTATGATAATACCTATTTAGGATAGTAGAGAGAGTAAAATTAAGGGGGGAATTAGTCGACTTCGTCGTAAAAAATGCTTACTACCAATCGCATTCTACGTTTTTTCCGTAATCGCGGTCAAGGACATAGTAAACTCTTAATTATCGGTTCGGAGTCGGAAGCGAATGCTGCCGTCCAGGAAATTCAAGATCATAATTTCCATGGATATGAAATTGAAGGAATTCTTCTGGATAACGGTCGGCAGCGACCAGTGCGAATAGCTGAATTTCCGGTTTTAGGTTCTATCCAATCATTACCGCAGACGGTATTCAACTTTCCGGTAGATGAAGTACTCTGTCTGCCAAACGGAACCCTGGATATCTTTCGGGACACCATCAAGGTTTGTGAGAAATTTGGGATCACCCTGCATATACCGAGCACCTGCAACATCGACCAGCTTATTGAAAACACTAAATATCGACCGGCATATTTCGGGCATCTGAATGGCACCAAACTCGTCGCATTAAAAACCATACCGACTAAAAACACCCAATTAATCATTAAAGAGATTATTGATTTTA
>JBHGBB010000200.1:0-7021 GCA_041946755.1 bacterium
GTAGAAGATATTCCAATGCCGAATAGCGAGTCGGATAAACGGTTTGGATTACCGCATCGGGCATATTTCGATTTGGTGACGGCAATAAATTCCTGGTGGTGGAAACAGTATAACAATAATCGCAAACTATGGCAGAAATCGAGTAAAACCCCGTTTATTTTACAATTTAATGGAACGCTTATCGATAAATTCAGTAATGGCCATCCCGGATTCGCGGCGTTTAATCTCCCGGCATGGTTGAATAATGCCGATGCGATAGGGTTATTGCTCTATACCGATTCAAAATTAGCCGACCTTGGTTTCGGTTCGGTTTATGGCACCATCAATTTAGTCCAGTGGGCGAAAGAATTAGGAAAACCGATCTATGTGCTTGAAAGCGGGGTTGATAAACAGAAAGCTGGATTCGATTTATTCCAACTCCGGTATATCGCGCAAGTTGCATTGCCGTTAAATCCGAATACCTATATTTATGAACGGTTCCGGTATGGAAAGCCAGATAAACTAATCCCAGCAGGATATATTTATTCCGTTGATTGGAAACAAAATTTACCGAATAGCGGTTCTATCCAGCGGGTATATCGGCAAACCAATCTATTATTAACCGAGAATCAGACTGAGTCGATCGCACCATATCTCTATATCATCACCATGCCGAAGTTAATTCGCGACGATGCAATAGCCGCTCGATTTAATTTAATGTTATATCATCTATCAACTTTTGTACCTATCCGCTTGGTAGATATCAGCGATATAGCGTTTATCCCGGCAAAACAAATGGTGCTAATATCGCCATCCTGGAAATCGGAGTTACCGGATATATATCAATCGAATATTCTACAATTAGCTAAACGCCGGTCTTGGATACTCATGGCAGATGAACATACTTATCCGCAGATTCAACGGCAGTTGGGTAAAGATATCGCCGGGGCAACACTCGATTTAGCCGGATTTATGACTGAAGTAAAATCTGACGTTGCTGCGATTGGTTTTGGAAAAGCGCTGGTCAACTTCTATTTAGGACAGAATAAGATTGCTCCGAATGGTATAACTCCGGAACCGGGCTTGATTTATATCCCATTATCAACCGGCATCAGAGTATTCTGTTTGCAGCCGATAGAAGCGCTATCTATCGATGCCACTCCTTGGAATTTGAATGACAAAAATGCCAATGAGTTACGGGTTGCGGTATATCGTTATGATACGCAAGCTACTACGATACGAATAACTATGCCAGTCATCCCACGCGGAACGGTAAAAACCGTTCGATGGAATGTGACCGAACTAATCGGGAATAAAAAATTACCGGTCCCTGCGAAAATGGTAAAAAATACTCTGGAGTTCTCTGCGAAAAACGGGGTAGAATATATTATTAGTAACGCTAGACTTAGTACCAAATAACTAACTTTAAAATAGTGGAGGGGAAAATGCGTAAAATAGTTTTTAGTCTCGGTTTGATTTTATTAGGATTCGGTAGTGTTTATGCCGGGCATGAACGGCCGTTGGATACGGAAAGTGCGGAGATTACCTCGTATGGGTCGATAGAAATCCGGCAAGGGATTGATTATCTGAAAAATATCACTTTGTTATTCCAACCGCGAGATAAGACTTGGGATGTTATCAAGTTGCCGGAAATGGGAGTTGCGGTCGGATTAGCAGACCGGGTTGAAGTACAAGCGGATTTCGATTTACTTTACCAGCATACGGCTACTGATGATTCGTTCGATGTTGGTGATTTACGGTTCTGGACTAAAATCAAACTGCTGAAAGAGACCGAAATGCGGCCAGCGGTAGCGATTAAGTTCGGCACGAAATTACCGAATGCGGATAATTCCCGGGATTTCGGTACCGATGAAAGTGATAGTTATGGAATATTAATTTTAAGTAAGGATATTATGGGATTCGATACCCGGTTAAATGTAGGCATGGGTATCCTCGGTAATCCAGACGAATCATCGACCCAAGATGATGTTTTGGTATATGGACTTGGAGCAGTAAAACCGATTATTGGCGATATTAAAGCAGTAGCGGAAATTACCGGAATCGCAAATTCGCATAATGGTAATGACCGGTCAACCTTGCGAGCAGGAATCCAAATTCCGCGACAATGGCTAACTTGGGATATTGCGGTTTCTAAAGGATTGAATAAATCGAGTGAAGATTGGGGGCTTACTGCCGGGGCTACCTTTGTATTTCAAGCTTTTGGTAAATAGAACGATGGCAGTTTAGCCTGGTGATAATTGATTGTTTGATTTAGCTAGATTATACATAAAACCAGCTGCTTTAACTTGACCACACCAACTATCTCACGGTATTATAATAAGCTAAGTTGAAATCACAGATTTTGTATTTTAGCGATTGCGATGGCTCTTAAATCGCTATCATATTGGTATATGGCGGCGTAGCTCAGATGGCTAGAGCATGCGGTTCATACCCGCACTGTCAGGGGTTCAAATCCCTTCGCCGCCACCAAGTTTATTATTGCTGAATTCGGATTGATGATTGCGGATTTTATATACTGGAATCTAAAATCCTCAATCTATTATTGAACGCCGGGATGGTGGAACTGGCAGACACGTACGTTTGAGGGGCGTATGGGGTGACCCGTGCGGGTTCAAGTCCCGCTCCCGGCACCATATCTATCTAACCTCAATTATATCAAGGATTTTATTTTACTAAAACTAGATTTGTGCAGTCCCTGTGCAGTAATTGTGCATCGTCTAGTTTATTAACCGCGCTTCGATTAATCCCTGGTATCAGATGACCATATACCCCAACAGTTAGTTCAATTGAGTGATGTCCCATCTGTTGCTGTACATAAACCGGAGATTCACCTTGCTGTAATAACAGAGAACAAAATGTATGGCGGGTTGAGTGGAACTTGATATAGCGTATACCTGCTTTTTCTAAACATTTACGCCAGATATTATCGCGAAAATGGCTTGCTTTAATCCGGTATCCTGTTACCGTGCAGAAAACATAATCGGGAATAGGTTCTCCTATCGATTCGCATAATTCTTTTTGTCTAACGCGCCATAAGATTAATTCATCATGGAGTTGTTGTGACATATCGATTTTTCTGGTTTTCTTGCTTTTAGTTGAGGTTTCAAATTCCCGGAAGAAGGAATTTTTTACCTCAATAAAATTACCATTGAAATCAATATCAGCCCAACGGAGCGCGATTAACTCACCTAACCGCATCCCGGTTCTAAATGCACAAAGCAGGAATGGATAATAATGAGAAAAATAGGTCTGTGCTGTCTGTAGTATTTTAGATACTTCTTCACGAGTAAGAAAATACTCTGAATCTAACCGTCTATTGCTACGCTTATTAATATACTTGGATAATCCTTTAACCGGGTTAATACTAACCAGTTCATCTTCAATCGCTTCATTGTAGATACTACCTAAAAGAGAAAAGATTGAACCAATTGTTTTCGGCTGGAGCCTAGTAGTATGGGTTAATTTTACAAAGTAATCTTTGATTTCCGATTTGCTGATACTTTCCATCAATCGGTCACCGAATACCGGTAATATATATAACCGTAGGATTTCCTCATTGCGTATCGTGGTTGACGGTCTCCAATGTAAGCGGTCATCATTCCGTATCTGTACAATTAAATTACCATCAGCATTTAAAGGGGAATGCATTTTATACCATTTATCAGTATAATCCTTAAGTAACGTAGATTGTTTCTGTGGAGAATCAGTGTTATTTTCTGGAGTATAGGTTCCGCATACAATCGCTGAACGAACGGAAGTAGCAACCTTATCTGCTTCTCGTTTATCAGTTCCAATAACTCGCACAATCCGCTTACCTTGACGCTCAACATACAAATAATATTTCTTACCGCGTCTAGTTATCCAGACAGCCATAGCTTGATTCACCCCCTTTCTATCATGAAATAGTGATACTACACTGAGAGAAAAGGGGAGTATCGGATTAACTCCTCTATTTGGTTCCCTTGAATACTGTGGCATAAATAAAATCATGCCATCAGTTTACTTTACTTTGCTTTTGTTGTCAATTGTAAGGTGACAGTAATCCTAATTGTTTACAAATATCATTAGTAATATATTGAGCTTTAGTGCCTAATATTATCGGTTTAACTACCCGGTAATTTTCTTCCATCCATTGATCGAACTCTGATTTTCTGATTAATATCTTTTTCCCAAAATTAAAATGCGGTAATGCAGCGGTTCCATTTCCGCGGAGTTTCGATTTGATTGATGACAGCGATAACCCGGAATATTCGCTCAATTCTTTGAGTGATAAATAGCAATCGCTGGCTGGAATGCTTAATTTATCGTCTAGCTTTGCCTTGTTTAAGCTTTCGTCTACTTTTTGATGTCGTTGTACGCTCATGCTTGATTTGCTAACTAGAGTTGCGTTTTCTGGTTAATTATCTTCGGATTACCGCCTATGCCTTTACGGTTGGGATTTTTCCCTAATCGATACTGATATAACGAGCATTCGATAGCAGTACATAATTTAACTTCCTTGAGATTATTACCACAGCAATCGGTACACTTTTGAACAATCGCTTGAATCGGCGTAAGATTTGTCATCGTCTTATAAATATTTCCTATTGAAATAATTCTCAACAGCCCTTTTATAAAAAACGCTATATGCGTTTAAGATTGCTATATATATACTTATCTTCAATGTTTACAACATATTATGCGTATGGGGGGCAGGTGTCAGCACAAAACTTTGTATTAGACAATATTAATATTAGACTATTAAACTTATTTTCAATATTAACAAGGATTTATAGCCTTGCTAGAGTGAATAGAACCCCCCAAAACTGTGCTAGCAGACATTATTATTCAATGCATTGTGTTTATATTAACCTATAATTTTAGATTTTTGTTTGATTTTTATATTTCGTTAAATCTCGATTAAACGCATAATTAATGGCATAATCTAATTTTCGCTTATAGGCTCACGAAATTTTCAATCTATATAATGTATCGATAGATTCAATGCCTATTTTGACTTTTTTTACATATTTAACTATAAAATAACCATAGCAAGATTATACTATTCGAATTACGTTAAAAATTTCTGGTAACTATTTTGTAACTGCTATTATTCATCAGTTTTAAATTCATTCGCTCGTTTAAGCGCAAATTTGGAAGTCAGTTTATTATAGACATCAATGTTCTTTGACTTACTTCAAACAATAGATAGACATAAAACTTAATAGAAATATATCTACTAAAGACTAACAACTTCTTAACAATCATAAACAAGAGTGGTGGCTTTATAGATTATTATATTTACGATACTTAAAAATATCTCTGATGCAATTCTGCTTCGGTTCTTGTAAAACTGCTTCATAATGACGCAACTTTGCCTCATAAACATTAAAATGGAACCTCTTGCTCTTTTAAAATATCGATTGTTCTTTTTATCGTACGGTTGATTGCAGATACTTCTCGGTTATATTTATAAACTTTAATTTGTCCAGCATTCAGTTTTTGTCGCCATTCCTCTGCAAACTCAACCAGGGGTATTATCGAATTATCTTCTTTATACTCTGCGGGTATTTCATCTAATTCTATCGGTTTGTAAATATTGAGTAAAATAAATTCGCTATCATCTTTAATCGAAATCCGCTTGTGTTTCGTTCCGTCTTTACCCTCGTATGGAATTTTAACGTAAACAACCTTGATCATTTGTCGTTTCTCTAGTTTATCGAGTGCATTTTTTAGTTTCCGAATATCCATTTTTGCCTTGTGTGCGAGTTCCCTTAATGATACTTTTAATGATTCTGATAATAAACCATACTGATTATCCCAATTGTGTAAATCAATCAATATCATATATACAGTGAAACAATTCGAACCTAAATCCATATGTAAATCCAAAAATGTTCTCATAATATTCCATAAGTTATTTCCAGTACGAACCACTTCTTCTATCATTGCTATTCCTTTTGAACCGGAGTTGTAAAAGACTAGCAAACAAAACTACTCCGGCTCCGGTGAACCAACCTTTACGGTTAGCTACCTAACTACTATTTAACCTTCCCAAGTGAATAACATTACTTAAATTATTGTCCTCTTTTACTGAGATTTATTTGGGAACATTTTTATAATAGCATTAATAATCGAAACTGTAAATTTAGTAAATTACAGGTTCTATGAAATACCATAGTAATTCAGAAGATTTTAAATTTACTATGGCTAATAGATGAGTAAGATAAAAAGAATGGACAGAATAATAAGAAAAGAAATTATTTAATTTGAGGATATTTTCCAGACGGATAATTTCCGTCTAATTGTAGACCATCGTATTGTTATTTTCGCATCTCTACATTCACCTTGTAATATATTAGCAATTTTGTTTAAAGAATTTCCTTGTGCATATAATTCCTTAGCTTGTGTTTTCCATCGCTGGTCTCTTTGCGATACGGATTCTTCCCGTTTACATTTTAAACCACGGCTACCCCAATGTTTTCTTGAGATACCAGCAAGTTTTGTCGATAAAATAAGGCGTTTTCCTTTTTTTGAAACGGCAATTGTATCCGAAATAGTCGCATAATAATTATTTCTTAGTTCGGTATATAATTTAGCGATTAGTGGTTTTATGTCAGTTGATGTTAATTTACCCGGTATGGAAAATAAAAATCGCGTTAATCTTTTATCTTGACTATGCTGAATAGCGATGGGAAATATTTCAGTTTCTTTTGGATAAATAATTTGGAGTTTATCGTCAAACCTTATACCGAAAAATTGTAAAAAGATTATTTGTAGAAATAAATTATTCCATAATTCTATCAGTTCTATAGTCTTCTTCTTTATCGGTAGTTTAAATATTTTAGTTGGCTGAGGAACGTCGATAATATCTTCTTTAAGATGCTCAGTGGGGATTTTATGGGTAGCTTTATAAAGTCTTGGAAAAACCTGCCATGCGATATATAAAATCTCTTTCTTAAGTTTAATTGTGGATTCCGAAAACAGAGCCATACTTAAGCATAATTCTTGATAAAATGTCTTTGCCATTCCGTAACGATTC